>JAOAIH010000021.1 GCA_026414805.1 Spirochaetota bacterium
CTTCTAAGCCGTGGGTCACAGGTTCGAGTCCTGTCTGGCGTGCATTCCTTCCAACAATATATGCATATCAAGATAGTTATAACCACAAATTAAGATTGCCTCACAATACGGTGATATCGTTGTACATCATTGCCATGTGGAATTAAAAAAATAAATTACATAATTTTTATGGTTGCAAATTATTGTAGTAATATATAAATTACTAAAATTATTTGTTTTATCTTTATGTATAATACAAAATACCTTCTAGGAGGATGTATGAGTAAAAAGATTGCGTATATTGTGACCCATGCGGATGATGACCCGGAAATGGCTTCTATTCCGTTTGTTTTGGCAAATACTGCTCTTGCTATGGATGTAACGCCAGTCATTATATTACAGGGCAAAGCGGTAATGCTTGCCATGAAAGGATTTGCCCAACATATTCATTTTGAAGGGTTTAATCCACTTAATGAAATGATACATACATATATTGAAGCAGGCAATAAGCTTCTTGTATGTACACCCTGTATGAACAAAAGGAAAATCAAAGTGGAGGATTTAATTGAAGGCGCTGAAGCCATAGGCGGCGCAAAAGTGAATGAGATAGTTCTTGAAAGTGATGCGGTGTTAACCTACTAAATTATAGCTTATTTATCTTTTATCAATTGCGGACACCCTTTGATTTTCTTGTCCAGAAATTCAGTAACACTATTAACTATCTCAATGGCTGCTTTCACAACATCAGCGTGAATGTTTTCTACTGTATCATTCATAGTATGATATACGCTGTGTTGCTTTTCAACTTCAGTGGGGAGAGCAATTAATGTTGTTGCCCGTGCACCAGCCTGTGCAAGTGGTGCAGCATCGGTTGCGCCAGTTCCCGGATACATGGCAAATGTGCTGGCAGCGTATCCTTTACTATGAGCTGTTGCCACACACGTCTTTGCAAACTCTTCTGAAAGCGTGACAAATCCATTGACATCGCTGGTCAAAAATTTGATTAGTTCTGGCCTGTACAGACTGTCAATGTTCAGATGATATGTTGGCATACAGCCAATGAGCTTTTTGTATTCATTTGCAAATGCTTTTGATCCTTTGAGGCCACATTCCTCACCATCAAAGCTTGCAAAAATTAAACGGGTGTAATGTGGGCGATAGTTACTGTAAAATTTTGCCAACACTACGGTAATGGCACTTGCTATTAAGTTATCCCCTGCACCTGGCGTTGCACGATTGCTTTTGAAAAAGAGCATCTGCATGTTGAGAATGCCAAGCAGTATAATTACCACCATAAAGATTGCATGCACTGTGTGTAAATTATAACTGTATCTATTTATCACAATTAGCCACGCCAAAATAAGTGATCCTACCATGGAAAGAATAATGGATGCAACGCGTATGCGATACAATCGTGGTGTGGTGCGCATAAACCTGAATTCATACGCACTGTCGTGATGACCACTGATAATGATCTGCTGGCGCACTTCTTTCTTTGGATTAATCATTCCAATGGCATTGTAGCCTGTTTGTGGTGTGTACAAAAAATCAAATGTGGCTTTGTATAGAATGAACTGACGTATTGCAATACTATTGGCAAGTGTGAATATGAATGCGGCTACGATATACAATTTAATGAGTAAAAAAATTACCGCAGCTATGTAGAGCCATGGAACAAGCGTTAAGAATCCTAAAAAAGCGTGTGGATGAGTAATAAAGGATTGTAACTGTACGGAGTGGCAATATGCTTTATACAAATAGAAAAATATTCGTGCTGTAAGATGTGAGTGCTCTGAGCAGGATGGCCTTGGGCCAATATTGTCGATTATAGTTTTTACAATTGTGAAGGCAAAATTGGTGAGGGAGTTAAGTGTTCTTTTTGTCATGGTGTTGTTATGGTAAACTCTATCTTATTTTAGTGAAGCCTTTTAAAAAAGCGATGTAATTATACATTATTGCATTCTTTAAGTGATTGCAAAATAAATGTATCACAATATTTCCAAAAGAACACAGAGTGTAAAATAGTACAAAATTTCTGTAAACAGTCTATTCAAAGCTAAAAGCTAATAGTTAGTAACTATCGCCAGTACTTTAAAAACCCATACAACTACTACGATGTGATATAACCTAATTCAAGAACTTTTTATGCATAAAAAAAGTTTTATTAAAGAATAATTTTTTAGAACCTATTTGGTTATTTGGCTATATTGCCAAATATATAATAGTTTAAAGAACCAAGGGTATTTTATGGAACAATTAGTAAATCAAAAGTATAAAACCCGTGCTGCCATCATGAAAGCGCTAGCACATCCAAGCAGGCTTATGATGATAGAAGAGCTTGAAAAAGGCCCGCGTTGTGTATGCCAGCTGCAGGAGATTGTTGGTGCTGATATGTCAACAATTTCCAAGCATTTAGCGGTACTTAAGAATGCTGGGCTTGTGTATGATGTAAAGCACCGGACAACCGTATACTATCATCTCAAAACACCGTGCGTTCTGGATTTTTTGGGATGTGTGGATAGGGTAATTGAACAAAATGTGGCGCAGCAATTGCAGGTAGCACAGTGTTGTGTAAATACAGTGCGGCAGTAGAAAGGTGTATATGGTTTTTACAAGAACAGTCACAAAAGTGGCAGGTGAGTGTATGTATGCACATATTTAATTATGCATTATAATATTTTGATCCTCTTTCACCATATTGGGTGGTGCTTTTGGCAACGAAAACGCTTTACAATATATTACTAAACGTCTTTTGAAGCTGTAATCGTATTTAACTTATAGAGGAATGTGTATATGGATTGGAAAGCTGAAGTAAAAAAATTATTGTACATCATGGTTATCTTTCTTGCTTTTTATTATTTACCACTTGGGAATCCTCGTTTTAACAATGCAGTTTTTGAAGCATTAGAACTTACCAAATGGTATGCACGAGAACATGTGTTGCTGTGCCTTGTTCCTGCGTTTTTTATTGCAGGAGCTATCGCCGCATTTGTGAGTCATAACAGTGTCATGAAATATTTGGGTCCCACCGCACCAAAGGTACTGGCGTATGGCGTTGCATCGGTATCTGGTACAATACTTGCGGTGTGTTCGTGTACGGTGCTTCCACTTTTTGCAGGTATTTATACAATGGGTGCAGGATTAGGCCCAGCAACTGCGTTCTTGTATTCCGGGCCTGCCATCAATGTGCTGGCAATTATATTGACTGCACGCGTGTTAGGATTAACAATAGGCGTTGCACGGGCTCTAGGTGCAATTTTGTTTAGTGTAATAATTGGCGCAGTGATGCACCTTATCTTCAGGAAAGAAGAAATTCAAAAAGCAAAAGCAATGATGGATATCCCTGAACCTGAAACAAGGCGTCCACTGTGGCAAACAGTTATTTATTTTTCACTGATGGTTGCAATACTGGTGTTTGCCAACTGGGGAAAGCCTGCAACTGCCGAAGGTTTGTGGTATACAATCTTCAGCTACAAATGGGAAATCACTGCTGTTTCTTCAGTTCTTTTTGGACTTACCCTTGGTGCGTGGTTTGGTGTGAAGTGGTGGAAGATAATTGCTTCTTTTGTTGTTGTGGGTGCTGTAGCAGTGATAGGTAGCCCCATGGTATCATTTGCTACTGGTATTGTTGCACTTACATTGATTACTGCAACTGAAAAAGGTGAGATGGTACACTGGCTACAGCAAACGTGGTCATTTACACAGCAAATACTTCCATTGCTACTTGGTGGCGTGCTTGTTGCTGGGTTTTTGCTTGGGCGACCAGGACATGATGGCATTATTCCCTCAGAGTGGATTAGTACTGCTGTTGGGGGTAATTCCCTATTTGCCAATTTCATTTCCTCACTGATGGGTGCATTTATGTACTTTGCTACACTCACCGAAGTTCCAATTCTTCAGGGATTACTTGGTAGTGGAATGGGGTATGGACCAGCACTTGCTTTGCTTTTAGCAGGGCCAGCACTGTCTCTTCCTAGTATGCTGGTAATACGCAGTGTTATTGGTACAAAAAAGACTGTTATCTATGTGTCGCTGGTTGTAATTATGGCAACAATTTCAGGACTTATATTTGGGATGATATATTAGGAGGTTTTTTTATGAAAAGAATTGAAATACTTGGTACAGGGTGCCAGAAATGCACCATGCTGCAAAATCTTGCTGAGCAGGCTGCCAGAGAATTGGGCATTGAATATGAAATCAAAAAAGTCAGCGATATCAAGCAGATTACAAGCTATGGGGTGATGATAACACCAGCACTTGTTGTAGATGGTAAGGTAAAGGTTGCCGGCAAAGTCCCATCGCTTGATGAGATAAAAAAATTAATTCAATAAAAAACAATAGGAGGTGGTAGTATGTCTGAAAGTGTGGCAAAAAAGCTTTCATTTGTAGATCGTTTTTTAACGCTGTGGATATTTATTGCAATAATAATGGGTGTTGTAGTTGGTTATTATCTGCCTGGTATAAAAGATTTCATTAATTCATTACAGGTAGGAACTACCAGTATACCAATAGCTATTGGTCTTATCCTAATGATGTATCCCCCGCTTGCAAAGGTTAAATATGAGGAAATGGGGAAGATATTCCGGAATAAGAAGTTGTTGGGAATATCGCTGCTGGTGAACTGGGTTATTGGCCCTGTTGTCATGTTTGTGCTGGCGGTGCTAATTTTACGATCATACCCTGAATATATGATTGGCGTTATCCTTGTTGGGCTTGCGCGGTGTATTGCAATGGTAATTGTGTGGAATGAACTTGCTGGTGGCGACCGTGAGCTTGCAGTTGGGCTTGTTGCATTCAATGCAGTGTTTCAGGTATTGTTTTATGCGGTGTACATCTATTTATTCATAACGTTAGCGCTCAATTGGCTTGGCCTTACTGAAGGGCTTGATATATCAATTTCGATGAGTGAATCAGCTAAAACAGTGTTTATTTATTTAGGCATACCATTTTTAGGTGGTCTTATCACACGGTTTAGTTTGATAGCGCTTAAAGGCAAGGACTGGTACGAAAACAATTTTATTCCCAAAATAAGCCCCATCACATTAATTGCATTGCTTTTTACTGTTGTTGTAATGTTTTCAATGCAGGGCAGTAAAATAATTGAACGACCACAGGACGTCATTATAGCTGCATTACCTATGCTTATATACTTTGTTGTAATGTGGTTTGCAACATTTTTTGTGGTCAGAAAAATCACAGGTGATTATCCAAAAACAACCGCAGTGGCTTTTACGGCTGCATCCAATGATTTTGAATTAGCCATAGCAGTTGCCATAGCAATTTTTGGCATACATTCAGGACAGGCATTTGCTACTGTCATTGGGCCACTTGTGGAAGTTCCTGTGCTCATTGGACTTGTCAATGTGGCACTGATATTCAAAAAACGATTTTTTTAAAAAATCAAGCATAACAAATTTCCTATGCATTTTGAATGGATGGGCAGGCAGGAGAAGCAGGATGTAGCTACAGCCATACATCAGGTGTACATTGAGCTTTCTACTGCCTGTAATTTATCATGTACCACCTGTGTGCGCAATTCTATACATAATTTTGCGATAGCTCATTTTAAAAAATCCTTGATGAATAAAATAATCCCGCAGTTGCAAAAGCTCTCACTACAGCAAGTAGTGCTCCTGGGATTTGGCGAAGCATTGTGCCATCCTGATATACAGTGGCATCTGCAAAAGCTTGCCACATTGTCGGTGCCAATAGTTCTTGTGACAAATGGAATGCTAATAAATGAATTGTTGGCAGAAATTTTTGTGGCACTTCCGCTTGAAGCTGTGTATATTTCAATTGATGATGCAGCAGGAGTAGATCCACCAAATCGACGTGGTGCTAACGTATCTATTCCTCTTGCAGTTATCAGTTTAATAAATGAAATTAAAAACAAGAAGCAATCACATAAACCGTTGGTAGGTGTTGAAACTGTTGCTACAACGCATAACGTGAAAGCTTTAACCACCATTATCGATGAAGCAAAAAAGTGTGGTGCTCAGCGCTTCATTGTAAGCAATGTATTTCCCTACATAGAAGATATCAGTGATTCAATATTGTATTCAGTAGATGGTAAACACGATGGATTGAAACATATTCGCAAAATATTTTCAAAAGATAATAGTGTTGATATAGCCGGCGGCAATGCATCAGTGCTCAGGAGTTGTCCCTTCATTGAAAAGGGAACAATTTTTATAACAGCAAATGGAGATGTTGTCCCATGCCTTGAGTTGGCATATACGCATACTGCATATTATTTTGGAAATCCAAGAATCCATCAAAAATACTCTTTTGGAAATATTGCAGAAAGAGATATCACACAAATCTGGAACAGCTATGAATTTGTTCGTTTTAGAGAAACATTTAAGTATTTTGAGTTTCCCGATTGCTCTTTATGTGTGGAACCAGATATGTGCTATCACCGAACAGTGGAACACAAGGATTGCTACTGGAATACATCCCCCTGTGGTGAGTGTTTATGGGCTAAAGGGATAGTACTGTGTCCATAAGCTTTAACTTATGCATTGGAAGTTTTGAAAGGCAAACGAAATCTTTCTTTAAATATGATTCGACGTTTACATTATGCGCTTAACATACCTGCGGAAGTGCTAATTAAAGATAGAAAATCTAAACAATCATAACAGTCCAGATTAAAATCATAATCACAACAGAGAAGTATACGTGTTCTTCACTGAAGTGATTATGATAGTGAAAATTTTTATAAGAAGCTTGTGACAGAGAAATTTGCATACCACTTTCTGTCAGGTGTATCGGTGAGGTCATTATCATATTTGGTGTACGCTGGAATTGAAACAGATGCATTAAGTGCAATAACAGAATAAATTCTGAATAAGGCACCTACAATGACATCTGATGTCTTCAATGAATCATTCAATCCAAATGAAAATCCCCAGGAATCCTTGATTGTTGTTTCATTTATATTTATGTAGTTAATTTTTATAAAACCTTTAATAGAATCCAATGTATACTCACAACCTAACAATATACCGTATACATTACCCCTATCAACTTTATTAGAATTTATTTCTGTATTTTCATACACTATACCCAATGCACTTGCATATAAGCGTAATTTCTCAAGTGGTAAATATGAAAATGATTGAGTAATTGAATATGAGCGTGATCCGCTTCCTAGAGGGACTAACATTGCATTATCCGTTTTTTCTGCATCACCTGTAGGGAATGTCACTGCTATAGAAGTTATACTGTCAAATACGTCAGAGAATGAGTGTAAATAAGAAGCACCAGCTTTAATATCGCCTAATCCATCTGCTTTTGATGTGGTGGATGTCCAGCTGTTTTTTATTTCTCTGTATACATACGGTATGCTTAATTCAAATTTAAGCTTTGACCATAGAATATACGATAGTGGAATAGAATAGATTTTAGTATAGTCAGAATAATGGGATGCAATTCCTGCACTGGCTGTTTTGCCAAGTTCCATTAGATCATGTGGCATTAACACAACATCATTAGTAATAATTGAGTCAATAACAACTGTATCAGCTTTATACATGGTAACATCAGTAGCGCCCTCACTATCAGGGGGCACGTAGTATTGAGCTTGAAGGCTTGTTGAAGGAATGAGAAAACAAAAAATAGTAATCGAAAAAAAGACAAGAGAATAAAAAATTTTTTTAAACATAGATGCTATCTCCTTGATTATAGTTATGATAGTAAAATGCAAAAACTTCAGGCTACAAAATTATCTGTCAATAAATAATTTACTCTCATTCTATTTTTATGAGATAATAGTGGCACTTTTTTTGACTTATTATCACATTGCCCACTGTTAGTTACTGGCCAATAGTTAAAATAAATATTAAAATATTCACTATGATCCGGAGGGGGTGATTGTGTTATAGTTAAATTGCATCATCATTGATGGATTTTTGCAATGATTGATATGTACAATGAGATTTTTTTTATTGCCTTTTGTTTATGTATACTGTATGACATTGACCCTACAGTATTGTAAGGTATATATTATGGTATTGTATTGTAAAATATCTTAACAAAAAATTTACATTATATTGCAAATAAGAGCGATATGATAAAAGAAAGCAATTGAAAATTAAGAGGTAATTATGGAAAAAAAGATTTCAATTTTATTCTTGTGTACTGGTAATTCATGCCGCAGTCAAATGGCAGAGGGTTTTGCTAATGCTTTACGTGGTGATGTTATAAATGCATATTCTGCAGGGTTAGAACCAAAAGGTGTGGATCCAAATGCCATTTTAGTAATGAAAGAAGCTGGGGTTGATATATCGCATCATACATCAAAGCATGTGAACGAGTTTAAAAATACACATTTTGATTATGTTATCACTGTATGCGGGCATGCTAATGAAAACTGCCCGCTTTTCCCGGGTAAAACAAAGGTGTTGCATCGTGGATTTGAGGACCCACCACAGCTGGCAAAAGATGCAAAAACAAGGGAAGAAGCATTGCAGCATTATCGCCGTGTACGTGATCAGATTAAAGAGTTTATAATGGAATTGCCTGGTTGGCTTGATAAAGAACAGACTGAATTTATTATTAATTGATAGTTATTATATTTCAATAATAATCACACAAATATCATCGTTGATGTAATCGTTGGTGAAATGGCTATGTACATATTCCTGAATTTTATGAACTAATTCCTGGGCTGAAAGCTTGCTGTTTTGTTTTAGTATGTCAAAGAAAATAGTGCTATCTAAGCACTTTTTTGAGGCAAAATTATACAATTCAATAATTCCATCAGTGTACAGAACTATCTTTGAACCTTTTTTCAGCTTTACCGATGATACTTCAAAATACTTTCCTTTTTTTGCAAGTTCACGCTTTTTAATTATGCCTATGGGAAATGGTTTTCCCGTTTTGGGAAGCTCACGTAGTATGCCATCGTTATGAACGATTACAGGCAAATAATGAGCAGCGCTGGTGTAATATAATTCTTTTTTGCTGAAGTCAACAATACAGTATAGGGCTGTTACAAAGTTTGTTCCTATGTTACCGGTTAAATATTCGTTTAGATAATACAGTAATTTATCGGGTTTTACGTGATATTTTTTCCCAACCACCAGATAATGTTTTAACAAAGCTGTAATGAATGCTGAAGAAATACCATGTCCGGTAACATCGCTTACAAAAATGCCTATGTTGGTTTTGGTTTTATTTAAAGGTATGAAATCATAAAAATCACCACCCAGATTGTAATATGGCCTGTAGTATACTGCAATTTGTTTGGTTGGTGGGTTTGCTGGCATTATGTAACGGTGTAATTGTGATGCAAAATCAAGGTCCTTTTCCATTGTGAATTTATATTTAGTGAGTATTTCTTCATTCATCTCAATCTTATGGTTCAAAATATAGTCATTGAAATTCCTGCGTTCTGTGATGTATGCCAAAAGGCTTAAGAAGAATGCTGTTGTGATGGGATTGGAAAGGCTGGTCCACTCATGTTCGGTGATATGCGTGGTTGCTGTTAAAAGTGCAATAAAGATTAATAAGGGAAGAATAAACAATAATGGTAAGTAGCGAATTGCTCCCGATGATATAAGAAATAACACAATAAAAACAGTTTGAATACCTGCTGCTGTATTTGAAATATATGTTTCAGGATAAATTGGATTTAAAAATATATGATAAGCAATTCCTAAAATCATGAATATACCAGTAGCAAGTGTTACTGTATAGAGCGGGATAACATAGTGAATATAATTTTTTAATAACGTCATAGCAAGTACTAAGTAAAAAACCATAAAGATTACTGGCACTAACCTAAACCATAAGGTAAAATCAAAATGTAAAATATAAATGTCTTGATACAGAAATAATATAATTATTACTGCAGCAATAGGTAAGATGATTTTACTGGTTGCAAGTGTCCTTTTGCATTGGTCAATATAGTATTGTTTTTTTAAATTTTTGTTTTCCATGAGCTATAAACCAGCAGTTGAACGCTGATGTATTTATAATAGAAAAATTGAGCGTTAATGTCAATATAAACATTTCAATTTATATATTTAGTATAATTTATTACAATTACACAAACATTTCTCCTTCATTAAAAGGAATTGTCCCCCTCTACATATAGCTTCTAAAAATTTTGATCAAAAATGTTGGTGCAGCATCATCCTACCCTTTCTTGAGGATGGACTCCGTACACAATCAAAAATGCTTAAAACATGTTGGAATCGATAGTCAGTATTTGAAGGAAAGCGGGCTATTAATATCTTGACAAAATTATGTATGATTGTATTACATAATCTGATGCTATTATCATGAGCTATCGCCACCATTATACAGGAGGTATGTATGTCGCTCAATGAAAAGGTAATTGGTAAACAATACAAATCCGACCCTGTAAAAATATCGCAACATGAAAGCATTTACTATGCCCTAGCATATAACGAAGACAACGATGCCTACTTTGACAACCGAAGGCCAGGTGGAATTATTGCACCACCTATGTATGCGGTATTTTACGGAGCAGGTCCAACCGCACAGATCATCTTTGATGCAGAAATTGGCATGAACATGATGTTTGTTGTGCACTATAGTCAGTACTTTGAGTGGGTCAAACCCGTGAAGCCAAATGACGAGGTTACCTCAGAAGGTACTATTACACATATTACTGTAAAAGAAAAGGGGAGTATTTTAGGCTGGGAGACAGTTACTAAAAATCAGCATGGAGAGGTGGTGGTGAAGGCAAAATGGGAATTCTTTGACAGAAGTGCTGGTTCAGGAAAACCCGATGAAAAGCCAGACACAGAAACCGCTCCATCGCAGTTTGTGTTTGAAGACACAATGAAAGTTAAGAATGGGCAGACGTATATCTATGCTGAACCATCAGGCGATCATAATCCCATTCACATTGATGATGAGTTTGCAAAAAAAGTTGGGCTGCCAGGCATTATATTGCAAGGGCTGTGTACTATGGCGTTTTGTCATAAAATGGCTGTGGACCATCTGACAGGTGATCGTGACCCATTAAAGGTGAAGGAATTATATGTGCGCTTTGCGCGGCCTGTGTTGCCTGGGCAAACACTCACTTTTAAAGGCTATACAATAGAAAAGCTTGCAGAAAAAACAAAATACGGAATAATTGCGTTAAATAACGATGGCAAGGAAGTGCTGCGCAATGCGTGGTGCTCTATTGCCCAATAAAAATACTGTTTAAAGCAGGAGGGTATTATGGCTATACGTTTTGATGGTAAGGTTGCAGTTGTTACCGGTGCTGGTTCCGGATTAGGACGTACCTATGCACTGGAATTTGCCAAACGTGGAGCGATGGTGGTTGTAAATGATTTGGGCAGTTCACGTGATGGCTCAGGTGCCAACAGCAGTGCTGCAGATGCTGTTGTAGAGGAAATCAAAAAGCAAGGAGGTAAGGCTGTTGCTAATTATGATTCAGTTGCCACAGTGCAAGGTGGAGAAAACATCATAAAGACTGCTATGGATGCATTTGGCAGGGTAGACATTGTAGTCAATAATGCAGGAATCTTGCGCGACAAGACTTTTGTGAAGATGACCGAGGATGAGTGGGACATTGTACTGGCAGTTCATCTTCGCGGGGCTTTTTGCGTCACTTCTCCGGCATTTAAAATAATGCGCGAGCAAGGATGGGGCAGGATCATCTTTACAGCATCAGGAGCTGGTTTGTATGGTAACTTTGGGCAGACTAACTATGCTTCAGCAAAGATGGCATTGGTTGGTCTTATGAATGCGCTCAAATTAGAAGGGGCAAAATACAATATTTTGGTTAATACGATAGCTCCGGTAGCAGCTTCCCGAATGACAGAAGATGTATTGCCAAAAGAAATCTTTGAAAAACTTAAACCAGAGTATGTTACACCGCTGGTAATGTATTTATGTTCAGATGAATGCAAGGATACAGGAATGATATTTAACTGCGGTGGTGGATGGTACAGCCGAACAGCTATTATGTGTGCAAGCGGCACTATAATTCAGGGAAAAGAAGTCACTGCAGAAGATATCATGGCACAGTGGAGCAAAATTACCGACTTAAGTGATGCGAAGGCATTGAACAATATTGGCGATACATTTGCGTACATGGCACCATTGTTAAAATAGCAGCATATTATAACATGCCATAAGGATATAGTGGGATGCGTTTTGTAGAAACACAGAGTAATGGTGTGTAGTACGTTGTTACTGTTATTTAAAGTGTAAGATATGAAAATGTCATTCCCAACCTGATTTGGAATTTTTATATGTTATGCAGTGCGTGAAACGGAATTGTACGGTGAATCTGATCCTAAAGTCCTGGTTTGGAATGGCGGAGTGAGTATTAAATGCTGAATCGATCCTTAAAATAAATTTAGGACATGGTTCAGCATGACTCATAGAATTGCAAAAGGAGGTTCGTCAATGATTGGAATAGTATCGTATGGGGGTTATATTCCGCTGAGGCGATTGTCCCGCATGCAGGTAGTACAGCAGATGGCATGGTATAATCCACTGCTGTATATGCTAATGTCGGGCGAGCGTTCAGTAGCTAACTGGGATGAAGATGCCATAACAATGGCTGTAGCTGCTTCATTTGATGCATTGGATTATGGGGATGCAAAAAACATAGATGCGGTATACGCTGCATCAACATCATTTCCTTTTGATGACAGGCAGAATGCAGCAATAATAGCCCAGGCTTTGAGTATGCATGATGGTGCGCGCACTGTAGATGTTACGGGTTCACTTAAGGCTGGTGTATCTGCAATTGTTGCAGGTCTTGATGCAATTGAATCTGATTCGGCGCGCAAGGTACTAGTAACTGCAAGTGACAGGCGCTATACAAGGGCTGCTTCTACGTTAGAGCTTTTGTATGGTGATGGAGCAGCAGCACTGGTACTTGGCAGAGAAAACATTATTGCTGAATACCTTGGATCATGTTCATATCATGAGGATTTTGTTGACCATTATCGTGGCTCTGAAAAGCGTTTTGATTATCCATGGGAAGAACGGTTTATTCGTGATGAAGGCTTTGGTAGGATTATACCAAAAGCAATAAAAGCATATTGTGAAAAATATCACACAGATATAGCAGAGTTTGCTACTGTTATTTATCCATGTCCGTTTTCTCGTGAACATTCAGGAATTGCAAAAAAAATCAAAGCCTCTTTAGCACTTCCAAATCTTCATGACAGCGTGGGCGATACCGGAGCAGCGCATCCGCTGGTAATGCTGGCATATGCGTTGGATACTGCCAAAGCTGGTGATAAAATTCTTGTGGTTGGATTTGGACAGGGGTGCGAAGTTATTGCGTTTAAGGTAACTGAAGCAATTGAGAATGTAAAGCGCCCCAAAGGCATCACAAAGAGTATTGCACGTAAAAAAGATATTCCTTATCCAAAATATTTAAAATTCAGGGATTTAATTGACGCTGATATAAGTATACGAGCCGAAGCAATGCCCAATACGTCGCTTACTGCACTGTGGCGGCACCGTAAAATGGTACATGGATTCACTGGATACAGATGTAAAGCGTGTGGCACACCGCAATTTCCACCATATCCAGTGTGTGTCAACCCTTCCTGCAATACATCTGGAGCAATGGAAGATTACAGCTTTGCTTGCAAACCGGGAACAGTACTCATGTATACTGGTGACATGTTAGCTGCATCTGTTGACCCGCCTGCAATTTATGGCCTTGTTGAATTTGATGGAGGTGGAAGGACGCTGCTTGATTTTACTGATTGTGAACTAGAAAATCTTAAAGTGGGTACACGGGTTGCCATGTCATTTAGAATCAGGCGGCAAGATGATATGCGTGGCTTTACAGGATATTTCTGGAAAGCCGTACCACTAATGGAGTAAGGAGGAATGTTATGGCTACTGGAATTAAAGATAAAGTTGCAATTATAGGAATGGGATGCACAAAATTTGGTGAGCGGTGGGATGCAGATGCAAATGCACTTATGGTAGAGGCTTTTAATGAGGCGATAGCTGATGCAGGTATTGACCCCAAAGAGATTCAGGCAGCATGGCTTGCTACCTGTTTTGATGAGGTCAACGTGGGTAAAAGTGCTCTGTCAGCATCAATAGCATTACGGCTACCAAATATCGCAGTAACCCGTGTTGAGAATTTCTGCGCAAGTGGCACCGAGGCATTCAGGGCAGCAGTGTATGCGGTTGCATCCGGTGCGTATGATATTGTGCTTGCAATTGGTTGTGAAAAGCTCAAGGATATTGGGTATGGAGGGTTACCCGAATTCAGCCAGGCTATTGGTATTTTAAACAGCCTTTGGTTTCCTAATATAACCGCCCCGGGCTGCTTTGCCATGCTTGCAGGAGGATACTGCGCAAAGTATGGCTTAAAGATGGAAGATGTAAAGCGAGCCATGGCACATATATCAGTCAAAAGCCACGCAAACGGTGCACTCAATCCCAAAGCGCACTTGCAGCGCCCAGTTACAGAAGAGCAGGTATTACAATCACCCATGATTGCGTATCCGCTTGGCCTTTTTGACTGCTGTGGTGTGAGCGATGGTGCTGCGTGTGCCATCGTGTGCAGCATTGATGTGGCTAAAGGATTGAAGAAAAAAAATTTTGTAACAGTGAAGGCGCTCCAGATTTCTGTTTCAAATGGTGAGGAAATGGCATTCTCCAACTGGGATGGCGCACATGTAGTAAATACTGAAAAAGCTGCTGTGCGTGCCTATCAAGAAGCAGGTATAAAAAACCCACGTGAAGAGTTGAGCCTTTTAGAAGTACATGACTGTTTCTCAATAACCGAGCTTGTGACAATGGAAGACCTTCACATCTCTGAACGTGGTAAAGCTGTGAACGATGTCCTGGATGGCTTCTTTGACAGTACAGGTAAAATTCCCTGTCAGATTGATGGTGGACTTAAATGTTTTGGACATCCAATTGGCGCATCAGGGCTTAGGATGGTGTATGAAGTCTATCTCCAATTGCATGGAAGGGCTGATAAACGCCAATTGAAGGATCCAAGGTTAGGGCTTACGCATAACCTTGGCGGCTTTCCCATGTTGAATGTAGTGAGTGTTGCGATAGTGGGCCGATACAACAATTAAAGTTGCTGTGTAAAAATATTCAGGCTTGACAAAATATTCTTGCTTTTGATGTATATATATAGTATAGGCGATAGTAACTATCGCCTAAATTTTTTATAAAACCTGAAAGTGAGGATTGCATGTTTGAAGGTGTTTTCACAGCCCTTGTTACTCCGTTTAAAAATGGCAAAATTGACTATAATTCACTTGAGAAAATTATTGAGCATCAGATTGCAGGTGGGGTTGATGGAGTTGTTCCCATGGGGACAACTGGTGAGTCGCCCACAGTAAGTTATGAGGAACATGAAGAGTTCATTGTGCGCGTTGTAAAAATGGTAAATAAGCGAGTAAAAATTATCGCTGGTACTGGTTCCAACTCAACTGATGAAGCCATTTATCTTTCAAAAGCAGCGCAGGATGCGGGTGTGGATGCTGTGCTTTTGGTTAACCCATATTATAACAGGCCCCCACAGCGTGGACTTATTGCTCATTTTGAACAAATTGCAACAGCAATATCTATTCCGGTGGTATTGTACAATATTCCAGGAAGAACAGGCATAAATTTTTTACCTGAAAGTGTTGCAGAACTTGTAAAGCGTGTTCCCAATATTGTAGCCATGAAGGAAGCTAGTGGTGATATTGCTCAAATGATGAACCTGATTGAACTATGTGGCGACAGAATCACCCTACTTTCTGGTGATGATAATTTGTTGTTGCCTGTGCTGGGTATTGGTGGAAAAGGGATTATATCAGTGCTATCAAATTTATTGCCTGCAGATGTAAAAGCAGTAGTTACGTTATTTCAATCTGGTAATTATGAAGAAGCTAGGAAGAAATTCTACAAATTGTTACCTTTATGTCGTGCGATGTTCTATGAAACAAATCCTATTCCCATAAAGGCAGCTATGGAAATGGCAGGATTCTGCTCATCTGAGGTGCGTTTGCCACTTGTTCCACTGTCAGAAGATAATCGCAAAAAACTAAAGGAAGCATTAATTGCCTATGGAGTAAAACTATGAAGATAGGAATTTGCGGAATAGCTGGTAGAATGGGCAGGGCAATACTTGCCGCATCTTTAGAAAAAGGGCATACTATTTCACAAGGCTTGGATGCACCGCAATGCCCGATGTTGGGACAGGATGTGGGAAGTGCAATTGGTAAAAAGTTAAATGTTGCTATTGAGTCATTACCAGATACAGCACTTAATGCTGATGCTATTATTGATTTTTCTGCACCCGCTGCTACCGAAGTGCTATTACATAAAGCAGTACAGCAAAAAATACCGTTAGTAATAGGAACAACCGGATTTTCTGATGCACAAAAAGAACGTATACAGAAAGCATCCGATTCTATTCCTATTGTATTTTCACCAAATATGTCGGTTGGGGTTAATCTTTTATTCAAGCTCACACAGCTGGCTGCATCAGTTTTAAAGCAAGGATATGATGTTGAGATATTTGAAGCACATCACCGGTTGAAGAAAGATTCACCATCAGGTACTGCAAAAAAGCTGATTGATATTGTGATGGAAACCCGAAAAGATTTACACAACGCAAAGCTAATGCACGGGCGTGAAGGTATAGTAGGGGAGCGAACAGATAATGAGATTGGCGTTATGGTAATGCGCGGTGGTGATATTGTGGGTGAGCATACCGTATATTTTATTGCCAGTGGCGAACGTATTGAATTAACTCACAGGGCAACCAGCCGTGATAATTTTGCACGAGGTGCAGTTATGGCTGCCGAATTTATAGTAAATAAAAAGCCCGGACTTTATACTATGTTCGATGTGCTGGGATTGTAATAACAATGGCCGATAATGATGTAAAAAATAGTGAAATTGTTTCATTTGAAGAAAATCCTTATTCGCCTGAAATAAAAAAGCCTGAGGATATAGTCAGGCTTTTTTATATACATAATGTCCCAATTTTACCAGTGATATCTAAACGCGGCATCTTATTGGGGATTTTAAAGAAAGAAGATGTAATAGCTGAGCTCAGTGATATTGCTCGCAGTGCAGTGAAGATTGATGAATTTGTACAGAAATTAGCTAAAAAAATGACCATGGATGAGCTGTTACCCCAGGTAGCAAATGTTAAAGAGCTCATTACAATTGACCTTTTTGGAGAAGTGCAGGGGCGCATGTCGCGCCTGGATTTGTTTATGGCAGCCGAAGGGCACTACGAAAAAAGAGATAATGAAAAAGCAAAAGTAAAAGAAGAAAAAGAAAGTCAAACAAAAGATGCCGTTATTGAGTGGCTCATCTATTTGGTTTTGGAACATATTCCACGGGCATTGTATGCTGTAAACAGTAATGGGAAAACAATATTTTTTAACGGACATTTTGAAGATGTATATGTAAAAGCTTTTCCTGAATCTAGTGATGTGGACGTAGCATTAACTGAAAAAATATTAATGGATACATCAAAAAACGATGTATACACATCGTATGTATATAAACGACAGTTTTTTTATAATAGGGAACTGAAGGTATATTATGAACGAGTTCCTCTCAAGAGTGACAATAAAACAGTGGGATATCTTTTCATGTTTGAAAGAGATATTACAAAGCAGGATTTGCTTGTGCCTGATATTATATCCCCTTCGGATGGGATTGATGAATTGCTTTCACGCGCTGAGCGTTCTATCCTAGTGCAAGCATTAACCCAATCAGATTTTGATGTGTCACAAACAGCAAAGATGCTTAATATAACTGTTGCTGATTTAAAAAAAAGAATTAAACATTATGACATAACTTTCACAAAAAAAGATGGTTAAATCTTTTGATGACTGAGCTAGCACAAAAAAAAATCAATGTATTGCTCGTTGAGGATCTCACCTATGATGCGCAACTTGAAAAAACAATTTTAGAGAAATCAAATCTGCGTTGTGACATAGTGTGGGTTTCAAATAAAGATGAGTTTTATACCGCATGCAAGGAATTTGTGCCTGATGTTGTTGTGAGTGATTATCACCTGCCTGATATAACTGCAGAAGAAATTGTGGAGTATATCAACACAAATTGTAAATATGTACCTGTGATAATTATTAGTGGTGCTATCGGCGAAGAAACAACAGTAGAAATAATAAAAAACGGCGCTGTGGATGTGTTGTTAAAGCAGCATCTATTTAAATTACCACAGGTAATAGAAAGAGCTATTGCAGAAACTCAGAAAAAAAAGGATCTGGATGAAGCTTTAGAGAAATTAACAAAAACCAAAGAGTTGCAAGAATTAATTTTACAGAATGTTCCAGTAGGGATAATTGTTGTAAAAAAAGATGGGGAGATAGTTGAGATAAATAACCATGCGCTTATGCTTTTGGGTTACAATCAGGATACAAGGCCTCAGCATTTTTCTGCAAAAAGCTTCTTTGTTGAAGCTTCGCAGTGTACACACTTTTTTAAAGTGCTTAATGCAAAAAAAATAATTCAAAATTATGAGGCAAAAGTTTGCCGCAAAGATGGAGCTATACGGATTTTTTCTTTTTGTGCTGTTATGCATACTATTGACCAAAAGCAGTATATTTTCACAGCTATAATTGATGTTACTGAACAGAGAGTGCTTGAAGATAGAGTTTTGTTTTTATCATTTTTTGACCCTCTTACACAATTGCCTAACAGAGCTTTATTGAAAGACCGGATTGATCTGGCGCTAATGCGCGCACGACATAACAAACGATACGTTGCTGTTATCACACTTGATGTTGACCGCTTCAAGTATGTGAATGATTCGTTAGGCCATAAGATTGGAGATGATATACTTTTGGAAATATCTCAAAAATTGTCAAAAACATTACGTGATGGTGATGTCGTTGCACGTATAGGAAATGATGAGTTTGGAATAATGCTTATTGATATTGCCCGTAATGAAGACATTATTTCGGTAATTAACAAAATACGGAACATCTTTACACAACCATTTCATGTAGGCACAAATGAGCTTTTGATTACTGCAAGTATGGGAGTTGCACTATTTCCAAATGATGGGGGCAGCGCTGAAGAATTGCTTCAGAATGCAGATATAGCACTTGCAAAAGCTCGTGAGCAGGGACGTTTTACATGCCAATTTTATACAAAGGATTTAAACAGGAAAGTTTCTGATTATATAAGCTTGGAAGCTAAGTTAAAAAGAGCTATCGCACAAAATGAGTTTGAGCTATATTACCAGCCTTACTTCAATATCAGAACCAAAAAAATAGCGGGAATGGAAGCTTTGCTGAGATGGAATAGTGATGGAAAAGTTATATCACCTGCAACATTTATTCCTGTCCTAGAAGATAGCGGACTTATCATTGACGCAGGCAGGTGGATTATAGAAGATGTATGCAGGCAATTATTACAATGGAAAAAGACGGGATTGCAGGTTAAACCGGTTTCGCTCAATGTATCACCAATTCAGTTCCAAAAACCCGATTTTAAAGATATGGTTATAGATACTATTCCCTCGTTTTCTATGGATACTGGATACATTGTGCTGGAAATTACTGAAAGCACCTATATGCGAAATATTGAGTATACCAAACACGTTATGCAAGTATTAAAAGATAGAGGATTGCATTTTGCAATAGATGATTTTGGGACTGGATATTCCTCACTGAGTTCTCTTCTGGCGCTATCATTTGATTATTTAAAGATAGATAGATCCTTTATTGTAAATGTCGATAATGACCCGAATTCATCAATTTTAATACGGGCAATAAATACCATGGCACATACAATAGGTATACGGACTATTGCTGAAGGTGTGGAAACTGAATCACAATTACAGTTATTAGCAGATTTGCGTTGTGATTTTGCCCAGGGATTTTATTTCAGTAAGCCATTGAAGGTTGATAAACTAATTGAGTTATTAAAGTAATATAATCAGAGGGCCCTAGTTTAAGCATAGAGGCCATCTTTGACATATTATTTAACATTAAAAAATTGTCTTGACGGGCCTTATTCCCAACCCTATAATGAGATGCATAATTTTTAAGAAAATGTTTTGAAGGTTTTGGCGATAGCTGCAGCCAACATGCAATTTATAGTTAAGAATGTGAATGAAAATATTTAACACCTGGTTGCAGGTGATGATGAAGAATAATCAAATAGGGGGAGGTTTATGAGAAAAATATTTATTATATCATTGGCACTATATATTAGCATGATTTCCTGTGCAACCAAAAAAGGTATTGTAGCACGCAAGAGTACTGTTACTCCCGGATCGAGGATTGTTGTTATTGCAAATCATCCCAATAATATTAAAAATGTTATTATTGCCAGGTTTATGAACAAAAACTATTCAGTTAAAGCATTTAACGCTTCTGATTTATATACTATTGAAGATGTCTATGACATAAAAGATTTTAAAAAAGTTGCCTACATGCAACCTTTAAAAAATGACAATATGGTGTCATTTGAAAAAGCAGTTGAGAATATCTATAAACTGCATATTTATAATTACGAATTGAGTAAGGCTGAAGCCCTCAGCGATTTGCGTACTAAGTATGGCACTCAATATCTTATTTTAATGGAACTAAAGGATTGGCAGAAAGTATCCTGGGCACGTGCCATTGATCTAACCAATATGGAAGTGATCTGGGTTGAAAATTATCCTGCACAGTATAAGGATACACTAGAGACAGTTGTTGACCACTTTATTTCAAGTATGAGCGGGCAGTAATTGTTAGGACTATGAAAAAAATTGGCCTTTTAATATGTGTGTGCATACTGATGTTTTCAGGTACACTATATGCTAGACCCACTGTTGCTTTTGGATATTTAACAAACAAAAGCGGCAATCCAAATTTCAATTATATGGAGATTATATTTCCAAATTCTTTTGCATCTTCTATTGAAGCAGTGTATGATTGTACCGTAATAAAGCCCCTTAAGTTAAATGAACTTCTTGAAAAAAAACAATTAAAATTAGAAAAGCATTATGAAAACCATGAATTGCCACAAATTGCAAAAACTATAGACTGCGACCTCTTTATCTTTGGTTATTTTCTTCCATTGGCTGATAATACCATTAAGATTGTATTAACATTATATGAAAGTGGCTCAAATCAGATTTTTACATTTACAAATATTGGCCGTATGGAGACAGAAATTTTTAAAATTATAGATAGAATCACGCTGGTAGTGTTTGATTTCTTTGGTAAGGATGGCTTTTTTATGTCAAAGCCAATTGTGCGTGGCAGTTCAGTGGGGCTGATTACCAATCTTAATCCGGAAGAACTCAATGTTGTATATGCTGAATTCTTCAATGCAGGATATTCAGTGAGTGCTATACAGGGCAATGAAATCGATAGCTATTATGCACATGAAAGTGAAATTATGAATTATTTTCAATATATTAGTACAGATGCAAACTCATACGATATCATAACTGACTGGAGTAAATTTAAAATGACTTTGGGCACTTGGGAAAGCAAAAAAAAGAAAGAATGGCAGGAGGATTTGAAAAAAATATATGAAATGTATGATCTCAATTATAAAGTTTTAAAAAATACAGTACTGGAAAAATATAAAAATATATATCCAGCATGTGATTATCTAATTATTGCGGTTTTTGACTCCTCTCGTTCCAGCTGCTGGGTACGGGCTATTGATATAAAAACAAAGCAATTGATATTTATGCATTCAAATGTGGCAGCAACAGGTATTAACCGCGATTTGCAGAAGACAACTCATCAGCTTATTACTATTATGCAAACACCAACTGCTTTGCCACAGAAAACCAAGAAAAAATAAAAATGTAATTATTCGTAATCTTCGGTTAAGGATTTATTCTTACCCCATAAGGTAAAACGAACACCAACTAAAAACTGCAATCCGCCAATACTTGCATTTTTAAAATCGGTAGTATACAGTGACTTAGAATAGCCAAATTCAATAAATGGAGCTACCCATTGTGTGAGTAACCATTGGCTTCCTACCCAAAATCCATATCCTATGCCTGTTTCACCTAAATCTTCAATGCCTACCCAATCATTTTTTGGCTTAACCTCTGTTCGTGATACTCCCGCTGCGGCGCTGAGACTAACTGCAACAGGAAATTGTTTAATAAAATAGAGATATTCACCACCTACCAATCCCTGTATCTGCATATATTCAGTTTCATAGATTGTATCGGGATCTTCGGTTGTTGTGGTGAATGTTTGCCTGTAAAAAATATTTATATCATCACGTATGCTTGCAGCTATCTTCAGCCCAAAGCCATTTTGAAGTTTAGCATCTCCGGCATCATTGAGCATAAATATACCATCAACATAAATATTTGCCATTGCAAACGAAGTGCTTGCAAGTATAATGACTGTTATTGTTATTATCCGCTTCACGGTAACCTCCATGAATATATTTGGCCAAATATAAGGGATTGTTTGGCCCATGAACTATCGCCTCACTTTCCCTATGTTAGAGTATAGGGTATTAATTATATTTATGTCAATATAAAAAATGATTTTTAAAACTTCTTTTATACTTTATATGATTTTTAAAATAGTAGAAAAAATATTTTTGCAAAACATCATAAAAAAGACTTGCAGTAACAAAATATACGGGAATCAATTTAATAAAATACCTTTTTTATTCGACATTATAAATATAGTTAACATAGGATTACACGTGTAATGAAAAATGTAGTGATAGCACTATTGCTTTTACCTGTATTTGTGTTATTGAGCTCTGCTGTCTATGCTGAGCATCCCGACATTATTGCTACTATTATAAATGAGGAACAAAATAAAGATCATTCAGATGAATTGCAACAGATGTTGCATTTTATTGATGATTTATATAATAATCTTAGTACCCGTGTAAAAAATGGTGAAAAAATAGTTATATTTTTTGATCCGGCTCATGGAATTGATGATGATGGTAAGTGGGAAGGTGAAAAAACAGGCAGGTTGAGTTGTACTGGTTTACCCGAAGAATATTATTCACTGGCGATTTCGCGTAAACTCTATCAACTATTGAAAAAGAATCCATATATTGACGTTGTAAGTACTCAGGATTATATAGATGCTTTAGAAGGCAAGACTGATAATTATTACAATATAACCTTCAGAGAAACAGTAGAACTGGCAAAAAATGCAAAGGCAGTTCTGGTAATTTCAGAACACTTTAACAACACTGCTGCAATATTCAAGGCGTATGGGCTTGCAAATGTTAAGGGTATACATATAACCTATAGTAATGGGAACGCATACCTTACACATATTAGGGAAGAGCATAAAGGATTTTTGACATTGTACAATAAATTTGATGCCAGTGGTTTTTCATATACAGTGGCTAGTAAAGTTAAAGACAAACTGTTAACAAATGGCTTGAAGGTAAATAGCTGGAATTATGGTACTGTAGCAGATGATCGGTTTAGTTACTTTGTTAATTATCCCATCTCGGTAATATTTGAATCAGGTTTTATATCCAATCCCGATGATGAAGCAATAGTAAACAATCCTGAATCCCAAAAGCTTATTGCACAGTCACACTATGAAGCTATTCTGGAAACTATAGCACTTACTTTTGGTATAGATATTTCAGGCTTCTGGGGGCCGCGTATAGTTGATGATGTTAATCCGTCAAGAAATTTAATGTTACTCAAATTATCACGAATTGCCTGTTACTATATTTCAAAAAGTGATACTGAAAAAGGATTGCAGGTGCTGTCGCAATTGCTAAAAGTTTGTGATCCAGTTAAAGATGCTGCAATTATAGAAAACATTCATGACATGAAATACCGTGTAGAGCGATCAAGGGAGTTATATGCTAAAGCTATCGCCCTGAAAAGAAAGGGAAAAATCAAAAGTGCTCGCTATACAATGCGAAAGGCAATAGGACTTGTCAGCAGGTCGCCGGTCTTTTATGAATTGCGTAAAACATATCGCAGTGAATACAGGGATCTTAAAGAAGTAGAACAGCAGCAATCTATTGCACCAAAATACCCCATTCCTGATAAGGCGGTTAATACAATGGCTTCGTCCATTATCAAACCGGTATTAGTGGTACTTGAAAAAGATATGACTCCACAAGAAGCCATTTTCAATGCACTACGGTGTGATGAGACAACATTGAAAAAGATAGCCGGGCAGTTTGTTCAGGCAAAAGTAAAGGTTGGTAAAAAAAGATTTGAAAAACCAACAGGAGAAGGTATATACATAGTACAGCTTTCACCAAAAGGGAATATCAGGAGTGTAAAGCGTGTTGCAATTGTAAAACTTGATCCCTTTAAGTATCAAAATCAGTTGTATTTAAAGAATTCGTATTGTGTGCCAAAAGAAAAAAATAAATCATTATAACGTTGGCAACTGGTATGGCAAGCCGTACCATTTCTTTGGCGATTATCTTTACCATAAGTTTGGCGCAAAAATTCTTAAGCTTTCAATTAACGCTAATCTTGGTTGCCCCAACAGAGATGGTACAATAGACACTGGTGGCTGCATATTTTGTTCTTTAGGCTCAGCATCACCTACTGCTGAAAAGGCCATGTCGATTCACCAACAGATGCAAGCGGCAGTTAGTGGGTTTAATCGTGGTATGTATACGCCGCACTACATTGCATATTTTCAAGCATTTACCAACACCTATGCTTCGGTGGATATTTTGAAAAAGCTTTACGATAGTGCATTAGAATTTAATAATGTAGTGGGCCTTATGATAGGTACTCGCCCTGATTGCGTGCCTGATGATGTGCTTGATTTAATAGCCAGTTATAAAAAGAGCAATTTTGAGTTGTGGCTTGAGATTGGTATGCAGAGCATGCATGAGAAAAGCTTGAGCCTCCTCAATAGAGGCCATACACATTCCCAGACAATTGATGCAATCATGAGAGCTTCAAAGCGCGGCATTCCGGTATGTGTCCATGTTATTCTTGGGATACCATCTGAAAGCTGGGATGACATGATGGCTACTGCAAATGAAATCAGTAAACTTCCTATCAGTGGTGTTAAAATTCACCATCTGCATGTTATTAAAGGCACTCCACTTGAAATGATGTATAATAGTGGTGCGGTGAACTTATTGTCGTTTAAGCAATATGTATCGTATGTATGTGACTTTATTGAGCGCCTGAGGGGCGATATTATTATTCATCGGCTGCTAGGTGATCAGCCCAAAGATATGTTAGTAGCTCCTGCTTGGGGCTTGCATAAGGGGACGGTATTAAAAGCCATAGAGGATGAATTGCTGCGTCGGGGTACTTATCAGGGATTTTTGTGCGATAGTTACTGATAATTTTATGGTTGCGCTTATATATAATCGTATTATATTACTCAATTTAACATCCTGAATCCCGATTTGCATCGGGACAGGCATGATTTAGTAATTTGTCACATTGAACTCGTTTTAGGATCTCAATGAAAAATAGATTCAGGGGTAGGTCCGGAATGACATTGATAAAAGCCTATTTGTTTTATAGAAAGGGAGAGACATCATGAATCTGCGTCCTGATACCTATGCACGTTCAACACTTGAACGCTATACCGGTTCATCAATTGATGATTTTGGTTCATATATCATTTTGTGCAATTTCCAGCGGTATGTGGATGATTTTGCTTCAATGACAGGTGCAAAGGTGCATGCTGGCTACTGGAGTTGTGCACATAGCCATGAACGCAACATATCAATAATAAATTTTGGTGTTGGTTCTCCTTCAGCGGGCATTGTTGTACATTGCTTATCATATCTTGATAGAATTCAGGCAGTGCTCATGTTGGGCATGTGTGGTGGAATTGATGACAATCTTCAAGTTGGTGATTTTTTAATACCAACTGCAAGCGTACGGGATGAGGGAACCAGCATCCATTATATACCAAAAGATGTCCCAGCCCAGCCAAGTTTTTGGATTAACCGAATTTGTGAAAAGGTAATCACAAAGGAAACCGGGCAGGCTCCAAAAACTGGAATAATGCTTACAACGGATTATCGTATGTGGGAATTTGATAATGAATTTATTGATTATATCCTTAAACACAGAATACTGGCAATAGATATGGAGATAGCCACATTATTTGCTGTTGCGTATGCAATGAATGTCCCTATTGGTGCAATTATGCTTATTTCAGATTTACCATTGAAAAAAGGTGGTATAAAAAGCAAGGAAAGCGCAAGCCTTGTGTTCAATGCTTTTACACAAAAACATCTTCAACTTGGTATCAAGGTGATAGAGAATATACAGCAAAAAAGCGGCGAAGGACTTACTAGATTGCGAAGTGAATGGTAGAATAAATTTTTCTTGCTATTTTCCCATCCATAATGTATGAATTTAACTATGAAGGCAAGAGGTAATGTAATCTTCATTATAATTATAATTCTTATTGCAAGTTGTGCATCACAAAGAATACAGACGACTACATCCCCCGAAGATGCTGCAGTAGTGTTGGCAGCTCAGATAAAACCTGTATTACAGAAATTGTCTGAAATAAAATCAATCAATGTTGCAATTGTTCCCTTCAGTGGTCCTAAAGGGATACCAACTAATTTTGGAAAAAAAATGGCTGCTTTACTACAAAAAAATCTTTTGTCTGATAAATGGATGATCATTGAACGGGAACAGTTAGAGAAAATTATGATTGAACATAAATTGGTGATTGCAGGATTAGCTTCTGAGAAAGAATATGTAAAGGCCAGTACAATAGCAGGTGCTGATTTTGTTATTATGGGGAATACCTTTTATGGAAAAAAAGCTTTTATAAACGTTAAAGTAATAAATGTATCATCTTTGGCTGTAGAAGGTGTAGCACAGGTATACATAGCATTTCAAGAATGATGTAAATAATGTATTTTTTTATAACTAAAGAGAAAAGGGGGATATCAAAATGCCAGCAATGAAGGTTACGGCACAGGGCAAACCATTAACGTTAGAAGGTCATATGCCAGAGGTAGGCGATAAAGCGCTTGATTTTACAGTTCTTGATGTAAATTTTACAGCTGTTTCACTTTTAGATTTTAAAGATAAAATTGTTATTATCAGTGCTGTCCCTTCGTTAGATACTTCGGTATGTCAGCTTCAGACAACTAGATTCAATCAGGAAGCTTCTGTGCTGGATGCAGTGGTTTTGACAATAAGTATGGATTTGCCATTTGCTCAAAAGCGCTTCTGTGATTCATTCAATGTGAAAAATATAAAAACGTTATCTGATTTTAAGGATAAAAGTTTTAGTTTAAGTTATGGTGTTTACATAAGAGAATTGGGATTAATAGCACGCTCTGTATGGATCATTGATAAAGCTGGCACAATCTCTTACAGGCAAATTGTACCAGATATTACTCGCGAGCCGGATTATGATGATGTGATAAAAGCAGCTAAAGCAATTGGAGCATAGTATTTAAAAAAAAGGTTCCTTGACGGAACCCTTTCATATTACAGCTATGGAAGCAAAGTCATTATGAATTTTGCATTACGCTGGATCAATTCACTATCAATGTAATCATTGTGATATTTCATCTCAACGTACATTTGTGTTTGATTGCAATAGTATGGGCTTGCTGTATGGCCGCTGATACCTGTAGGAATTACAGTGAGTGATTCATTGAGATTATGCATGGGGTATATATGCCGCTGTGAAGCGCCGTCGGTTATTACAAATGGATTAGTAAGCTTATACGAATAGGGGCATACAGTATGGAAGCTGCCACCAACAGGGTATGGTCCTCTATTATATCTAAACATCCAGTCTAAAATCTTAACCTCTCCCAAAGGGTGTTTTAAAACCAATTTATGAGCGCTTCCCCATTTCCATTTTACAGGATTGTTGCCAAAGTCATTCTTACAAGATAATACTGCATCTTTCAGTGATCTGGCAACTATATCATTGAAAGATTCTTTAGGTGTTGTTGTTACATCATCGCACCAGATTGAACCATTGTTTATCCGTATGGTATCGATGAAAAGATTTACAAGAACTCTTTCCTTCATGAGTTCCTGGTAGAGTTCATCTCCCAATTCATCATGGAAGATATTGTATGCAAGCTTAATGTAAAATGTATCAAACAGTGTAGCAGCGATGCTATCAACACTGTAGCTGCAATCCCACTCTTTTATAATGGTGTAAATATTTTTCAGCTGGTCCATTAAGGAGCTATCGCCCTCAATAATTTGTAAGAGTAATGGCTTCCACGTTTTTGCTAATTCACTAACCTGATCAGTTTGGATTGTTTTAAAGTCATTAACTGATAATTTTTCTTTTTGTGTTAGAAGTGTGACTATACGGTTATACCGCCATGGCATTTCAAACCAATAGCTGATGTAGAAGGGATATTTTTCCATAACAGTTTTATTGTTGGCTGAGGCAACAAAGCCCTGTGAAGGATTAAACACATGAGGCTGTCTTTCAAATGGAACAATTCCTTTCCAATCATATTCGCTAGTCCAACCTGGATTTATCATCATAGGATTGCCTTTACGGATAGGGATGCCCGCTGCACAGTATAATCCTATATTGCCGTTAACATCTGCATACACAATATTTTGACTTACCGAGCGAAAATGACTTATAGCATTTGTAAAATCTTTCCAGTTTTTTGCACGGTTCAGCATGTACACTGTTAACAGTTCATTGCTTGGTTCATTGCCCATCCATCGCATTGAAATTACGTCATTCATTTTCTTAAAATCAGTAATCACTGGTCCGCGGTGAGTGAAAAGAATTTCTTTTGTTACAGATTGGCCCCCCTTTATTTTTATTTCTTCCTTAACTACAGTAAAGTTTTTCCATGTGCCATTAAACTGGTACTGCAGTTTATTAGCAGGATTCACTTTTTCCAGGTAGAAATCCATATCATCAACCATTACATTAGTCATACCCCAGGCAATATGCTCATTGTGCCCGCATACTATACTTGGCTCTCCGGGGATTGCAACCCCGGTAACATTGAGTTTGCCATCAACTACCTGATGCATCTGATACCATATTCCGGGTATGAAAAGCCCAAGGTGCATGTCATTTGCAAGTATTGGTTTTCCGGTTACACTTTTTTTACCAGAAACAGCCCAGTTATTGCTGGCAAAAAATATTCCAGCACCAATGTCTATAAGCTTTTGTGTTGCACCAAGAATTGTGTCCGAAAGCTCTGGTAAATCCTCTTGCCGTACATATTGTTGATAGATGACATCAGTAATATATTTAACATCTGGTGTTAACGCTTTTGCATGAACCTGGTCAACTTTTTTCCATATCTTGTACAGAATGGTTTCGGTAGTCCATGGCATAGTAAGGTCCCACGCCATATAGCCAATTAAGTTGACTGAATCTTCCACCTTCCAGTTTTCTGGTTTATATCCCAGGATTCTAAATTCAAGTGGTAGATTTTCGTTGTAATGAAATATATACTGATTCACACCGTCAGCAAATGCCTGCAAATGAGCAATCACGTTTGGGTCGGTATGCGCTATTACATATTTTGATTTCTTTGTTATTTGTAATGCACGCATGAGCACGTCGGTTTCAAGCATGCTATCACCAAAAATTTCGGACAGCCTTCCAGTGGTAACACGGCGAAGCAAATCCATTTGCCACATTCTATCTTGAGCCATTATAAATCCCGTAGCAAGATAAAGGTCTTTTTCATTCTTTGCATAGATATGGGGTATGCCATACTCATCGCGGTAGACCTTAACAGGTTGCAACAATCCCTTAAGCTGCAACTGCCCTGAATATTGTGGCAATCCTGATTTTGCCAAGTTTGTAATATATAGAACTAGTGCCAGGCATAGGGCAATTATCAAAATAATTAAGCCAATAATTATTTTCTTTCCCCTATTCATGGTAAAACCTCCCTATTGTCTTTTTGTTATTATATAACAAATGATTGAAAAAAGTAAAGAAATTATTTTAAAAAGTAGCAATAAAGAATTTAATTATAGTAAAATTTTTGATTGACGTACCGTTTTTGTAAATATACTTCTTTTAAAATATATACATACAACTTACTTTGGGAGGATGAGAAATGCAATTTGAAACTACAACATGCATAACACAGGAACATCGTGAACTTTTGGAGTATTATGCTGATATGTGTGGCCTATCAATGAGTGATATAATAACATCACTTATACACTATGCTGCGTTATGCGAAAAAAGAATTCCAAAAACTTTTAGAAACATACAGTATAGAAAAAGGGATAAGAAGAAATGGGGAAGAATTCATCTGTATATTAGATATAACGAATATGAATTTTTACTGGATATGAAGAAAATGTGGAAGATGAGTGTTGCATTGTTGATTGAGTATTGCATTGAAAATGTGTTAGAAGAATTTATAAAAGTACTGTTGCAAGAAGACGATACATATAGTTATCGGTTTACAAATTACACATTTAAGTTTACAAAGGTTCATGGATTTCATAGTTATCAAATAATATGGGGATTACCACCAGAAAAAATGCCACAAACATAAAAAAACCCCCCAATTAAATTGAACCAACAAAAAAATATAATGTAAACATGTCAACCATTGAATTGTTGGAGATTATGTCCATGCGCAATGACCAAAAAAGCTAGTGCAAAAAATATATTTAAGCGTAAAATATTCATTTGTAACTATCACTTCTGCTATATAATGATGTTACAGTAGTGTAATCTAAAGTCTTGTGCAATCACAGCCTTATCTCTTTTTGGGTTGATTTGGTGCTGGATATATGATTTATTGTATAGCTATTGAATGACTATACATCTAAACCAATTGCTTCAACAGTTTGTGTGTGTGGAGGAAGGTAGTATGCACAATATTGATTCTTATTATACTCAACCAAACATCAGATTGCCGGCTATAAATCAGTTGGGGATTGTGGTACAGGATATAACTCAGGCAGTAAAAAATTACACTAATATACTTGGAATTGGTCCCTGGTTTAGATCAAAGACTGTGAGTCACCAGGCTATCTTCAGGGGCAAACCGATAACTATTGATGTGGATATTGTCCTTGCGTTTCATAAGGGTATTGAAGTTGAGCTCATACAATTGAAAGGCGGTGATGAATGCATATATTCACAACTTATAGCACAATCCGGTGATGGTATTCACCATGTTGGATCGCTGGTGCTATCGTACAATCAGGGGATGAAGCGTGTTAAAGATGCTGGCATTGAAGTGATTCAGTCAGGAGTCATCATCACACAAGGGGGTGCAGTGACACGCTATGCATATCTTGATACGGTAAAGCAGTGTGGCATCATTACCGAGCTTATTGAAACACGATTGTATGGATTACCAGTTCCACAAAATAAATTTTTTATGGAAATAGGCTGTTGTACTGGTGATGTGGAAAAAGTACAGTAAATGCTTGGCGATAGCTCCTGCTACTGGCTCCCTGTTATGTATAACACTGCAAGTGCAAGTAACTCTCTCATTGCTTTGGTGGAATTAGCTAAATTAGAGAACGTTGGCAAAAAGCTATAATAGCTGTACCGCATGTCCAATTTGGAATCGCAGATAACAGGAGTAATATGAAGATTAGTGTTGCTGAAATAAATATATGCTCTGGGCAAGTGATATGCAGAGGTAACCAATGCAACATGGGTGAAATTTTTTCTATTACAGATTTGTGCTACATAGTGTGCATTATCAAAAGTATCACGGCTTTTGCTTTCAATAATAATGTCCTTTTGCGGTACTTGCAGATGGCGCAACACTGAATACATTGTATAGCTTTCCTGTATATTGAAATCAGCCGAACCTCCTGAAAGTATCACAGGTTTATTTATTAATGTATAAAGAAAATATCCGGCAAGCAGTCTATTTGCAGAATCTTCTGTAAAATTGCCATTTTCATACACACCACCCCCCAAAATTACAATGGCATCTATTTCTTTACTGTATACATTTTGATTGTTATTCCCATTTGAGTTTTTTATATTTGCAATATGAAGTAAGGGAGTTATCGCTTTTGCTTTATTTTCCAATGGTAAAAAAATAAAATCTTTTACAGGCTCAATTGAAAGGGCGTACAACATAAGAGCGCATATTAAAGAAAGTATTGTTACAGCTTTCCTTTTTGCACACACACCAATGATAGCAAAGATAATAATTACTATCCCTGGTGGCAATACAGCACTGGTTATAAGTTTTTTAATGAAAAACATGGGCATCACCTTACATTCGTGCTATTCTCACCATGTATAAAAAGCTACGGGGTGTTTATCCTTAAACTAAAACTTGAACATCAACAAATAATTTCAACAGTAACTATCGCTTACAATAAAACAATACTGATGTAGACCTGCATACTGTAAAGCAATAAATTTAACATGCATGTAACATTTATATTTACTTTTCAATTGAATATGATAGTATACGCGCTATCTATGGTAATTACCATTAAATACTGAAAAGAGGGAACTATGTGTGGCATAGTAGGTATCATAAACACTGATCGTACCAAAATTGACGGAAGCTATATTCGCGAGGCAATCCGTATCCAAAATGAGCGAGGGAACGGCCTTGGAGGTGGTTTTGCAGCATATGGCATTTATCCTGAACATAAAGATAATTATGCAGTTCATATTATGTATCAGGCAGGCCGGCACAGTGATGTTATTAAAAAAATTGAAAATTTTCTGGAACAAAAAACCAAGGTTCATCATTCTGAAGAAATCCCTGTGTATCCAACAAGCGTGATTCCATCAGGACCATACTTTAAACGCTACTTTGTTAATCCCTTAAAAGAACAAATACCCGTTGGTAAAAATGAAGATGATGCTATGGTTGATATTGTGATGGCAATTAACAAAATGGGAGATGCGTATGTCATTTCTTCAGGTAAAGATATGGGGGTATTTAAGGGAGTAGGATTCCCTGAAGACATTGCTGATTTTTTCCGCATACAGGATTACAAAGGCTACATGTGGATTGCTCATAACCGTTTTCCCACCAACACTCCTGGATGGTGGGGTGGTGCCCATCCGTTTACAATACTTGATAAAGCTGTAGTCCATAATGGTGAGATAACAAGTTATGGCACCAATAAACGGTGGCTTGAGATGTTTGGTTACTTCTGCATGCTTCAGACTGATACTGAGGTTATAAGCTACATCTTTGACAAGCTTACCCGCAAAGATGGCTTGAGTGTTGAGGATGCCTGCTTTGTGATGGCACCTGCATTATGGGAAGACATAGAATATGAAAAGTCACATAAAAAAATGCTTCTGCGCCAGATGTATGGTCAGGCTATTGTTAATGGTCCGTTTGGAATAGTACTCACACATTCAGGTGGGGCGATAGTTCTTAATGATAGGAACAAACTTAGGCCAGTAGTTTGTGCGCGTGTTGGCTCAACCTACTACGCATCATCAGAAGAATGCAGTATACGATTACTATCTCCAAAAGTTGATGAGCTTTGGTCGCCAAAAGGTGGTGAGGCTGTTATTATAAATTTAGCTAAGGAGGAGGCGGCATAATGGCTTCAATGAAGAATAACTGGAAAACCATACCTCCTTTTCACCCTGAGATTGATTATTCACGGTGTGATTATAGAAACGGTTGTACCCTGTGTGCACATGAGTGCTCATGGGGCGAGATTGCTTTAAAACCAGAAAAACTGGATAATGGAACTATAGTGTATAAGCCAGTGGCAAATCTTACGTCGTGTGGTTCATGCCAGCGCTGTGTGAAGATGTGCCCGTATAATGCAATTCATATTGTTCAAAGTCCCATGTATACAAGCCATGGTTACTGGACGCCCGAGTATGTGGGCAATATCTGGAAGCAGGCGTCATCTGAAGGCGGAGTGCTTCTGGTGGGCAATGGTGCAACGGGGCCCCAGCGGCGTTATTTTGACCACCTGATGTTTGATGCATGCCAGGTTACAAACCCATCGATTGACCCGTTGCGCGAACCAATGGAAATTCGTACGTATTTGGGCCGCCGTCCTGCAAAATGGGGTGAAGACACATATCCGCTTCTAAAGTTAGAAGTTCCTATTATGTTTGGTGCTATGAGCTTTGGAGCATTAAACCTTAGAGTACATGAGGCCGAAGCAAAAGCAACTAAGGAAATTGGGACATACTGGAACACTGGTGAAGGTGGATTCCACAAGTCACTGCGTGAAAAATATGGTGCCAACACAATTGTTCAGGTGGCATCGGGACGTTTTGGTGTAAGTGAAGATTATTTAAAGTCTGCAGCTGCAGTGGAAATAAAGATAGGCCAGGGTGCCAAGCCAGGCATTGGCGGTCATCTTCCTGGTGAAAAGGTTTCAAAACCAATATCAGAAACACGAATGATCCCGGAAGGGAGTGATGCATTGTCACCAGCACCGCATCATGATATTTACTCAATAGAAGACTTACGGCAGCTTATTTATGCAATCAAGGAAGCAACTGAGTATAAGGTCTGTTAGCGTTAAAATTGCTGCAGTACACAATGTTGCAGCAATTGCTAGCGGCATTGCACGAGCGGGTGCAGATATTATTGCCATTGACGGTTTTAGGGGTGGTACCGGTGCTACACCTCTGCAGATACGACAGAATACCGGCATTCCTATTGAGCTTGCCATAGCTGCTGCTGACGAACGTCTGCGGCAAGAGGGTATACGTAACCAGGTGAGCCTGGTAGCAAGCGGTGGCATTCAGTGTTCTTCGGATGTTTTAAAGGCAATATGTTTGGGTGCTGATGCAGTGTATGTTGCAACTCCAGTACTTATTGCATTGGGCTGTGGTATGTGCCAGCGGTGTTTTACCGGCAAATGTGCGTATGGCATAACAACAAATAAGCCCGGGCTTGCAGAACGCATTGATGTTGATGAAGCAGCGTGGGCATTGAAGAATCTACTTCATGCATGGGCCGAAGAAATTGAAGAGCTGATGGGGTCAATGGGTATTAATGCAATTGAAGCTATGCGTGGCAACAGAGACAGGCTGCGTGGTGTTGGCCTTAATGAAGAAGAACTCAGAATATTAGGCGTCAAACATGCTGGTGCATAAAGGAGGATTGGGAAATGGTGTTGACTTCAACTTTGAATGCCAAAGGCATTTATTATAAAATGTTAAATCGTCAAATACGGGAGATTATCGCAAAGGGCGAATCTTCTATAACGCTTGAGAATGTGTTAGGCCAACGATATATTGGTGGAGGGCTTAACAACACTGTCACTATAACAATTAATGGTACACCAGGGCAGGACCTTGGTGCATTTATGAATGGACCTGTAATAATTGTCCATGGCAATGCCCAGGATGGCATTGGCAATACCATGAATAGTGGTACTATCATTGTGCACGGAAAAGCAGGTGAGATCCCCGGGCATTCAATGCGGGGTGGACAAATTTTAATTCGCGATGATGTTGAGTACCGTGCAGGTATACACATGAAAGAATATGGCCAACAGATTCCTCTACTTGTTATTGGTGGTACTGCAAAAGATTATTGTGGTGAATACATGGCTGGTGGGCGCGTTGTGGTGTTGAACCGTTTTGATAAAAAAGAACCAGTTGGAAATGATATTGGAACGGGTATCCATGGTGGTGCTATTTATATCAGGGGAAATGTTGATTCGCGTCGTTTGGGTGTGGGCGCAATTATGGCACAAATGGACAATGAAGATATTGAGTTTTTGCAGAAGGTGCTTAATACATTCAAATCAGCGTTTCCTTATGTTGAGCTATCGCATATAAACTTACACGACTTTGTAAAGATTACTAAAAAAGGGCACAGGCCCTTTGCTAGCCTGTATGCTCCCGCGATGAATATCAAATCAAAAAAACCAATACATCTTAACCTTACACCGCCATGCACCTATGCATGTCCAAGTGGCATTCCAACCCCTATTTTTATCAATCTTATCAAGGACGGAAAGATTAAGGAAGCACAAATGCTTATGGATGAATACACCCCATTTAGGATGTCGGTGTGTGGTACAGTGTGCCCTGCGCCTTGTATGGATGCATGCAGCCGCAATATGATTGATGGGCCAATGAATATTCCCTACTTAGCGCGCGAGTACTATCCTGATTTTAATCCTTTGGTATATGGAAAGCCAAAGGATAAAAGAATAGCAATTATAGGTGCAGGCCCAGCCGGGTTGTCAGCTGCATGGCAACTAGCACGAAGAGGGTATAAAGTAACGGTATTTGAAAAAACTGCTGATATTGGTGGTAAAGTGCGCATGGCAATTCCTAAAGACAGGCTGCCTGATGAAGTGTTAAGCAAAGATTTACAAAGGATTAAAAGTTTACCTATTGAGTTTAAAGTTTCTACTCCTGTTGATAAAAAGCTTTTTGCAAAAATTTATAATGACTTTGATGTTGTGCTTGTTGCTACTGGCGCGTATGTTTCGCGGATGCTTCAGGTTAAGGGTGGGGAGCGCATTGTGTCAGGCCTTGAGTTTTTAATTGGCATAAACGATGGCAATCCAATGGACCTTAGCGATAAAGATGTTGTTATCATTGGTGCAGGCAATGTTGGCATGGATATTGCATGTGAATCATGGCGTCATGGTGCAAAAAGTGTTACAGCGGTTGATATTCAAAAGCCGCTTGCTTTTGGAAAAGAAAAAGAAATGGCTGAAAGGCTTGGCACAAAAATTTTGTGGCCACGTACTGTTGATCATATTGATGAGTCGCATATCCATTTTACTAATGGAGAGTCCATCAAAGCTGATGTAGTATTTATAAGCATTGGCGAAAGGCCGGATCTTTCATTTTTAGGTGATACGGTGTTGTTAAATGAGCGGGGGGCGATAGTAACCGGTGATAAATCCTTCAAAACTTCAGACCCAAAAGTGTTTGCCTGTGGGGATATTGTGAAAACAGGACTTATCACTGATGCAATTGGAATGGGCAGAATTGCTGCAATGGAGATACATGCAATGCTTGCAGACGAGGATTTTATCTATCCTGAAAAGACTCTGGTACCAAGACGAAGGATTAATATTGCATATTTTGGTGGTGAAACACGTGAAGTTGACAGATGTATAAGTTGTGGCACATGTATTTTCTGTGATAAATGTGTGGAGGCATGTCCCCAGGGAGCAATCACTCGCAATGGAGAAATTTTTACAATTGATCCTGAATTGTGTACAGCATGTTATACCTGTGTCAATGTGTGCCCACGTGGTGCGTTGCAACCGGGTGATTTTGACGAGGTAGTGCAGGACGTTCTTTTCAAGAAGTGATAATGAAAAAATATTTCTTGATAATTTTTCAATTTTACTAATTATTACAAACATGTTAAATATCTTATAATTGGATATTAGCTGCTAATAACTCAATTGACTTTTGTGTACTTAAAAGTTCAATGAACCATCATCATAACAAAGGTTTTAAAATTAAAAGCGAGGTTTATGTATGAAGCGTTTTATTAAAAATATTGCATCTGAGCGTGATTATGTGGTAACTCGGGAAAAGGAGATGCCTGTATCCCAGTATTATGGTGAGGATACATTTAATTTTAAAGTAATGCGCCAGAAATTACCTGCCAATGTATGTAAAAAACTAATACGAATCATTAAGGATGGCGAAAAGTTAGATCCTGAAATTGCAGAAACCGTTGCACATGCAATGAAGGAATGGGCAATAGAAAAGGGTGCCACACATTTCTGCCACTGGTTCCAGCCAATGACTGGTGCCACTGCTGAAAAGCATGATTCATTCATTGAGTTTACAGAATATGGCGAAGTAATAGAGCGTTTTAGCGCAGAAACTCTGGTAAAAGGTGAGCCAGATGCATCAAGTTTCCCTAGCGGTGGACTGCGTTCAACTTTTGAGGCACGAGGCTACACTGCATGGGATCCTTCAAGTCCTGCATTCATCCTTAGAAGTGGAATAGGTGCAACACTGTGTATCCCGTCTGTTTTCCTTTCATATACTGGTGAAGCGCTGGATAAAAAGACACCACTTTTGAGATCCATTCAAGCAATCAATAAGAGTGCTTTGAGGGTAATGCGTCTTTTAGGTAATGATAAAGCAACAAGAGTAATATCAACAGTGGGTCCTGAACAGGAATATTTTCTTATTGATATGGATTACTACTACAAGCGCCCGGATTTGGTGCTGACAGGAAGGTCTCTTTTGGGAGCTGCACCCACCAAAGGACAACAGTTGGAAGATCATTATTTTGGTAGTATAAAAGAACGGATTTTGTCCTACATGCACGATGTTGAAGAGGAGCTTTATAAATTGGGCATTCCAGCAAAAACACGGCACAATGAAGTTGCACCAAGCCAGTATGAGATAGCTCCAATATTTGAAGAAGCAAACATTGCGGTTGACCATAACCATTTAGTGATGGAAACGCTCAAACGTGTTGCACAGAAACACCGTCTGGCTGCGCTTCTTCACGAGAAGCCATTTGCAGGCATTAATGGTTCGGGAAAGCACTGTAACTGGTCATTGTCGGATAATTTAGGCAATAACCTTCTTAATCCAGGGCATTCGCCACAGGATAATATACAGTTTTTAGTCTTTTTAACTGCAACCATTAGAGCTGTGTACTATCATGCTGATTTATTGCGAGCATCGGTTGCATCCAGTGGCAATGACCACAGGTTAGGTGCAAATGAAGCCCCACCAGCAATTATCTCAGTATTTTTGGGCGAACAGCTTACTAAAATACTCAATGATATTGAACAGGGAGTCATAAGCAAGGCAACTAATAAAGCTATTATTGATTTAGGTCTTTCCACTTTGCCAGTACTCAGCAAAGATAATACCGACCGCAACCGTACGTCACCATTTGCATTTACTGGTAACAAATTTGAGTTTAGAGCGGTGGGCTCTTCACAATCTATTGCATTTCCTGTTACAATTCTTAATACCATTGTTTCTGAAAGCCTTGATATTATCGCTGATAAGATTGAAACAAAAAGTGGTGATGTGCGCCAGGCAGCAATTGATGTCATTCGTGATGAAATAAAGAAGATAAAACCCATACTATTTATGGGCGACAATTACTCAAAGGAATGGGAAGAAGAAGCAGCACGAAGAGGTCTGCCCAATAAAAAAGTAACCGTGGAGTCATTGCCGGATTTAGTTACAGAGAAAGCTATTAAGCTTTTTGAAAAGTATGGTGTGCTTTCGCCGGTAGAATTGGAAGCACGGTATACAATACGATTAGAGCGTTACATAAAAGAAATGGATATTGAAGCAAAGACTATGCTTGATATGGTGCAAACCAAAATACTGCCGGCAACCCTGCGGTATCAAAATTCTATTGCTTCATCATGCTTAAGAGTAGTTGATTTATTAGGTGAAAATGCACCAATAGATGCACAGAAAAAACTATGCACTACAATTACATCACTCAATAATGATATAATAAAAGAAGCAGATACCCTTGAAGAATTAATTGCCAAAGCAAGTAATATTCATGATGAGCTTGAAAAAGCAAAATTTTATGCCTATACCATAAAAGATCAGATGAATACACTGCGTGCCAAAGCAGATAAGCTGGAAACCCACACAAGCGACAACTTGTGGCCATTCCCACGCTTCTGGGAGATGCTGTTTATATCGTAATGAATTTAAAAAAGGGGCGTATTGCCATACGCCCCTACATTGTATTAATACATCACATATTTTTTATTTTTTCTGTCTATAAGCTGTACATATTTATATCTGTCGCCCGAAAGGGCATGCTCAAGCAGGCGGTATCCTTCATTGTGGCACCTGTCACATGCGCCTAGCGGAATTTCAATACCTAAACATAATGGATTGACAGTTGATGTTGTTTCAATTTTAAGCACACCACGGCATTCTTCACATACCATAATGGATTCTAACTGCATCTCACGGATGTTATCGGTGTCATAATATATTTCTTTTTTTCGCACATCATAATTGCCCGGCATTAGTTTAAAAGAGGGTTTTTTGCATTCCTCATATCGTTTTAAAACTTGGTCGCACAGTCGTTTGATATATTTTGTTATCTCTTTATCCTGAGCTAAGTCTTTCTGCGAATAATCCGGTTCACGCACATACGAATAATCAAGGCCTGCCATGGCAAGTGTTATGCCCAGATTGACATATGGCAGCGCCCCTTGAATTGAGTAACCACCTTCAAGCACAGCAATATCAGCATTAAGCATTTCAGTAAGCCTGGCATAACCTTGGGCCGAAAAATTCATATTGGTAATAGGGTCTGAATAGTGATTATCCTGCCCTGCAGAATTGACAACCAGATCAGGTTTGAAATCCTTCAGAATAGGAAGCACCACTCGCTCCATTGCCATCAGAAATCCTTCATCAGAAGTATTTGGAGGCAATGGTATATTAATAGTGGTGCCAAGTGCATTAGGCCCACCAAGTTCATGAATAGCGCCGGTACCGGGATATAATGTGCGTCCGTCTTGGTGCATTGAAATATACAGCACATCCTTATCATGCCAGTAGATATCTTGGGTTCCGTCACCATGATGGCAATCAGTGTCTACAATAGCTATCTTTTTTACAGGATAATGTTCACGTATATATTCTACCATAATGGCTTCAATATTTATATTACAGAAACCTCGTGCACCATGAACAACCTTCATAGCATGATGACCAGGAGGACGAACCAGCGCAAATGATTTATTAACTGTTTTTTCAAGTACTAATGTTGCAGCTTTTATTGTGCCACCTGCTGATATCAAATGTGATTCGGTAGTTACTTTTGAAACATCAGGGAAGCAAAAATGTGTTCGCATAATATCATCATGTGAGGCTATATCAGGCTTATACTGATAAATACCAGGAATGTCAAATATGCCTTCTTCATTAAATTGGTCTAATGTATACAGTAGTCGTTCTTCCCGCTCGGGGTGCAAGGGGTGAATTGCCCAGTCAAACGCAGGGAAAAACACAACACCCAGTGTAGACTTTGCTTTCATATTTTCAGTATGTCCTTGCATTGATGTAAAATTCCCGGTTTTACCTGGCAGTGAACACGGATATTTTTTCCTATAGTTTCAAATCCTTCCACCATGTTGAATGAGTAGACCTGTAAAATTTCAATTTCACGCTCTTTTTCATCAACACCAATTGATTCCAGATATTGCATCATGTAGTTAGTTGCATCCTCAATAGCGTTGTCAACATCGTAGTGCTGTGGTATGCGGATGTTGACATTAAGGTTTGGTACAAGGAGGCGACAGCGCTGTGTATCAGCAAAAAGTTCAATATCAACGGTAGTGCGCGCAACTGCTGCACCAATTGCATTGGCAACTTCGCAGAACTGTGGCACTTTAACATTCCATCCAAACCGCTGTGCAATAAGATTAGCTAGCGGCTTTGCCGGGCCACCAATAAGATAGATAGTTTTTGGCTTCAGCACCTTTCCCTTAAGGAATTCGTGGATTGTATATACAGGTCGCGAATTAACCTCATCTATCATAGCTCTGACTTCGTTATGAATGATATCAAGAGCATAGGTAATTGCCTGGTTTGCTATTGTGTGTGCAGGTATTCCAGATGATTTTTCTAATGCAAGTATTCCTGCTTCAGAACGTGCAGTATCCTTGAAATGTATTGTGCCAATTACATTGAGCGCATCAATGATTGTTGGGTTTTGACCACCTTCGGCCATTGACATACCTAATCGCTGTGGGCCGGCAGTAACAGTTGTGCCATCCACCTTTATTGCAGAATCTCCACCAATGCCAATTGATTTTGTTTTAAGCGACCGCACCAACGTGTTATGACTGTTAAGCTTTATGCCATCCTTTTCAATTAAAGGCGCACCATCAGCAAACAGGGCAATATCACAGGAGGTGCCACCGATATCAAGCATAACAGCGTCTTCAGTAATATTACATAGCGCCATGGTGCCAATTACGCTTGCAGCAGGTCCGGATAAAATTGATTCAACAGGCACGTTGCGTGATACATGCAGCGGGATAGTCCCCCCATCAGCTTTGAGTATATTAACCGGAGCTATCACCCCAAACCCTTTAAGGCTTTCTTCTATAGCGTAAGAAAATTTATTGTAAAGGCGCCACACCGCTGCGTTGTAGTATGCCGTTGCAATACGCCGTGGGAAGTTAAGATTGCCTGATAAGGTGTGCCCAACACTGATAAAGTCAGCTTCTGCAAGTTTTTGCTGAATATACTGTTCGTGGATTGGGTTTCGGGTTGAAAATTTTGAAACAACTGCAAATACTTTTATGCCTTTTTTACGACATTTTTTTATGGCTTTATCTATTTGATTCAGGTTAAGCAGTGAAATTTCAGTACCACGGTGGTCAATCTGGCCGTCAATGCAGAAGTAGTGGTTGCCAATTTCATAATGTTTGGGATTAATGCCAGGTCCTGCAGAAACAAAAATCCCCACCTCTTCACACTTATTTTCGATGATTGCATTTGTAGTAAGTGTTGTACTTAAGTTTACACGTTTAATATGAGATGGTTCAACACCGCTAAGAACCCTGGTAAATGCCTCATTAATGCATTCTAACAGGTTATGATGTGTGGTAACAACTTTAGTATGAGCTACAACACCAGAATGGTCTATTATTACAGCATCTGTATGTGTGCCTCCAACATCAAGTCCCAAGTACATACTAATCACCAGCTTCCTGATGCTCCACCACCGCCAAAACTGCCACCGCCGCCGCTAAACCCTCCACCTGATGAAAAACTCCCACCGGAAGAAAATCCACCACTATAAAATCCACCGCCTCCGTGTGGCATGGATGCAATGATGATACCAGCTAAAAATCCTACAACAGCTAAAATAATAAGCGCTGGCAGACCAAACCCAAAGAATGCTCCAATTATGGGAAGCACCACAGCGCCAAGTACTCCGCTGGTAATGCGTCCCAGAGCACTTATAAACATCATAACTATAAAGGCAATCCAGATAAAAGTGGCATAATCAGGAGCAGCTTTTTTAGGTTTCAAGCTGTTTGCATCAAATTTACCTTTTACAATGTCAATGATTGCGTCAACGGCTTTTGCAATGCCGGCATCGTAATCGCCATTTTTAAATTCAGGGATAATAATATAATCAATGATTCTGCCTGCAAGAAGGTCGGTTAAGGTTTCTTCTAGTCCTTTGCCAACCTCAATGCGCACCTTGCGATTATCGCGCGCAACTAATATAATAACGCCATTGTCCAGCCCCTTTTGCCCAATCTTCCATTTTTCCGCAAGTCGTATGGAGTAGCTTTCGATATCTTCACCACCAATTGATGGTACTGTTACCACCACTACCTGTGTTGAATCTTCTTTTTCCAGCTGCGCGAGTTTAGATTCCATTTCAGCTTCAACATTATCTGAGAGTATGTCTGCATAATCATTGACGTGTGCGCGCAGTGGAGGAATCTCGACAAGTTCCTGGGCAACAGCACCTGTAGCTATCGCACATGCTATACACACTGTAGCAAGCCACTTCATTGATTGTCACCAATTATTATGTTTTTAAGCTCATCCACATCGTCTGCCCTGTATGGGTATTCTTTGGAAAGCCGTGCTGTAATTGTTTCAATTGCTGTGCATAAAGCAGGCACAAACTGCTTTTGCTTAATGCCGTCAATAATTATCTTTACACAGTTGTCCCAAAATTGGGGCTCAATTTTTTTATGTGCATCCTCATCGGCAAGTATCCACACTTTTTTTTCAAGAAGCGTAATATAAATAAGCACGCCGTTTTTATCAGCGGTTTTGTACAGGCCATTTTTGTAAAATGCAGTGATGGCAGCTTCACGCACTTCAGCTTCTACCTCGCGCGGATTTAAAAAAAGGCGCGTTAAAAAAATGCTTTTAGCGATAGTTACTTTAAATACAAGAAACAGCAGTGAAAAAAACGCAATGAAAATCCACAGGTTGTCTTTGTGAAAGTAAAAAAGCGGAGCAATGTAGTAGGTAAGTGCAATTGCGATCGGAAGCGATAAGGCTGCAGATGCATAAACACTTGCAAGCGGGTAATGATAGCTTGCATTGACTATCATTGGAACAATCTCTGCGCTTGTCTGTTTCTCGGCTTTTTTCACAGCATCAATGATGCACTGTGCATCCGACTGCGACAATATTTTTGCAACAAGGTCTTTCATCAGTAACTATCGCCTACTCAAATGAAACTTTAGGGGCTTGTTTTGCACCCTCTTCAGCTTTAAAGTACTCTTTGCGCTCTAAGTGAAGCAAGAGGCTGTTGGTTATGTTGTAAGGAAAGATTCGTATTGATGAATTGAATTCCTTGACTGCTTCATTGTAGCGCTGGCGTGCCACGTTAATGCGATTTTCAGTGCCTTCAAGCTGGTGCATGAGATCGGTGAAATGCGCGTCAGCTTTTAAATTTGGATAACGCTCAATAACCACCATAAGGCGTGCCAGTGCACTAGAAAGCTCTCCCTGTGCAGCCTGGAATTGGGCTATCTTTTCAGGGTTGCTTAAGTCTTTTGGCGATAGTTGAATGGAAGTGGCCTTTGCCCGCGCTTCAATGACAGCCTGCAGTGTCTGCTTTTCGTGCGCGGCATAACCTTTAACAGTAGCTACCAGGTTTGGAATAAGGTCAGCTCTTCGCTGCAGCGCCGATTCTAAGTCACCGTATGCTTTGAACACTTCTTCTTCAAGCATCTGAAGTTTGTTGTATCCGCATCCGGTAAAAGAATAAAGTGAAAGTGCAATAATAACCGGTAATACGTAGGAAAATTTTTTCATTATTGTTCCTCCAAAAAAGGATTTCATTAGCTTTTATCGTTATGGATCCTGTATTGTGTTCAGGATAACTCCTGGTCATTCCAGGCTTATCCTGAATCTTTCACCACGCATCGTCATTCCGGACTCGATCCGGAATCTCTCGTTACACACTGTCATTCCGGGCTTGACCCGGAATCTTTCATCACACATTGTCATTCCGGACTTGATCCGGAATCTACACTCACCATCAAGATCCTGAGTCAAGCTCAGGATGACGCTTGTGATAAGATCCTGAACCAAGTTCAGGATGACG
>JAOAIH010000022.1 GCA_026414805.1 Spirochaetota bacterium
GTGGAGACACCATGCACCGTAGTTACGCCATGCACCGTCGTAGTATTGACACCATGCATGGCGTCACGACGACAATTTTGGTTTATAAGAAAAATCATATGTATATGATCGGGCATAATTACAAATTCGTCCAGAACAATGCCCATATTTGGTCGTAATTGTGGCGTTTTTAACCATTCCTGTTTTGCTATATCACCAATTTTGGAATGATGAATAATGCCATTAATTATTTCCCCAAAATATGGCACTCTGTCTTTGGTACATATGGTAATAAAATATGCACCATCTTGTGAATAATCATATCCCTGTAATCGTGATGATTCAATCCTAAAACGATTATTAAATAATGTCATGGTGTAACCTTTATTTATAATGGTAAAATTGCTTATTCTCTATTTATATAAACGCTTTGATGTTTAAAAATTTGAAAAATTATATGGAATTTTTTAAAGGTCTTTGAAAAATTATTAACCTTTACTATAATTGAGATACTTACTAATATAAGGAGAATTTCATCCTATGATAAAAAAACAATGGATAATAAGTTTGGCATTTCTTCTCATCATTACACTCTTTACCATGAGCTATCGCCCAATTTATGCAAATCCTTTGCTTGGAATTGGAAATGTTGAACAATACACATTGCCTAATGGCATAACGTGTTTACTGGTAAACCGCGGGTATGCGCCAACGCTGGCATTGCTCATTTCTTTTAAAGTGGGTTCAGTTGATGAAAATTATCAGACAGCAGGTGCAGCGCACCTGCTGGAACACATGATGTTTAAGGGCACAAAAACTATTGGTACTACAAACTTTGAAGAAGAAAATAAATTGTTACAGCAGATAGAAGCAATTGGCGAAACCATTGATAGGATTTCATTAACAAACCCTGATAATGTGCAGTTGCCCGTGTTGAAAGAGCGCCTAAAGATACTACAGGAAAAGGCAAATGCATATGTGGTAAACTCAGCCTACGATGCCATCTACACGCAGGCTGGTGGCATTAACTTCAATGCTGGCACTTCGCGTGATATGACGCAGTACTACATAGAGCTTCCCAATGAAGCGTTGGAACTGTGGGCAAAGCTGGAATCAGAGCGCATTAAAGAGCCGGTATTCAGACAGTTTTACACTGAACGCAACACAGTGTATGAGGAACGCCTCATGCGCTATGAGTCGGATCCGCAAAATAAATTGTTTGAAGATTTTTTAGGTCTTGCATTTTTGGCTCATCCCTACCGACATCCTACTATTGGTTACAAATCAAACATTCCGTTTTTATCGTTAAGTTTGGTGCGTAAATTTTATTTTGAACACTACACTCCGCAAAAGATGACCATCACTGTTGTGGGAAAACAGGATACAGCACATACGCTGAAAATATTACATCAATATTTTGGCACTATTCCACAATCGCCCTCACAGGATTTTGTTGCAATAAACGAAGATACTAAAAACAGCCGAAGGCTGGTAATGTACGCTGATGCAACACCATATCTTTTGATTGGATGGCATAAACCTACCATGCCTCATTTTGATGATTATGTGTTTGATATTGTGGCTGAGATTTTAGCAGGAGGGAAGAGTTCAAAGCTTTATAAAAAGCTAGTAATAGAAAAAAAGATTGCATCACAGGTTAATGCGTATAATGGGTATCCGGGAGCTCGATACAATAATCTTTTTATTCTTGAGTGTACTCCAAAGGACAGTTCATTAATTGAAGATGTGGAATCAATGCTATATAAAGAACTATATGAACTTGCACAGAACTGCACTCAAGATGACATTACTGCCGCAGTGCGCCGGCTTGAATCTGCGCTCATTTTTGACATTGATACCAATATTGGCATAGCACGGCTGCTCAGCTACTATCAAACAATTACCAACAACTGGCGGTATATACTTACCTACAGCGATATGCTTGGTAAAGTGACATGCAATGATATACAGCGTGTCATTAGTACCTATTGCAAAAAAGAATGGGCAACTGTAGCAGTGTTGAAAAAGATGTAACCAATAGGTTTATAGAGAAATGTTAACAAAAGCGGTTGCACATTGATTTGCACCGCTTTTGGATGCAAGCCAGGATCTAAAATGGCAAATTAAAACTTTTATTGCGAGGATATGCAATGAGGAAGAAAATCTTTGTAATTATACTTTTTGGTATAGTATCCCTTCCATTCCTTGTATCAGGCAAAAGCCCTATTACATTGCCACACATTGAAACAATCAAAAGCAATGGAGTGAATGTTTATTACACACAAGATACTTTGCCCCAGTGCACAGTGTATATTTCCATTGGTGCAGGCACTTTGTATGAAAATGCACACAATGCTGGCATTAGCCAGATGGCAGCGCTGGTGCTATCGCTTGGCGGTAGCAAAAATTACCCAAGTATCAATGAGTACATAGATGCAGTTGGCGGCCGCTATTCCGTGAGTGCCTCTTTTGAAACTGTTACTATCACTATGCGTGTACATCAGGATGAAGCAGTAAAAGCCTTTGCTATCTTAGCTGATATTATTGCCAATCCGCTTTTTGATGAAAAGCTTGTGGCTACTGCGCGTTTTATGTGCAAGCAGCAGATACAGCAAAAGCAGGATGATCCAATGACTATTGCAATGGAAAAAGCACGGCAATGTGTGTTTGGCGATAGTGGCTATGGAGCGGTCATGACCCCAGAATCAGTGGATGCTGTTACCGTTGCAGGGTTACAACAGTTTTGGAAGCACTATGTTGTGAAAGATAATGTCCGCATTGGAATTGTAACCTCATTGAACAAAGAAATAATACTAGATCACATCACTCAATTAACTGATGCCATTGCTCACGGTTATGCTGTTGATTACCCAGTAGATTTGGAAAAGGCAATAAGAAATGTTAGCAATAAAGAATTATACTTTATTGAAAAGGATATTCCACAATCAACAATCGTTATGGCAACTGTTGCCCCTCCAATTAAAAGCGCGAATCGTTATGCGCTTGAGGTTGGAAATTACATACTGGGTGGTGGTTCATTTAATTCATGGCTCATGAATGAAATACGGGTAAAGAGGGGGTATGCGTATTCTACTGGATCGGTGCTTCGATTGCGTAAAAATACTGGTCTTTTTTTAGCTTATTCCCAGACACAGGCTGCCACAACATTATCCACTATTGAAATAATGAAAAAGGTTATAGCTCAGTATGCTCAAACAGGACCATCAGAAGAACAAGTGCGGTGGGCAAAGGATGCACTTGTGAAAAGTTACATATTTGAGTTCAACTCACTGCGCGATATTATACAATTTTATATGTGGCTGGATTATAATACTCTGCCAGTATCATATATACATGAATATACAGATGGAATAAATTCTGTGACAAAAGATACTATTACTCAATGCTTTAACGATATTGCAAGTAAATATATTATTGTGGTTGTGGGGAATAAAGAAGTGAAGCAACTACTGGATAGTAATGCAATACCTTACAAAGTCAATTGTACAAATACTTTACCCAACAAATGATTTGCTGGTACTTATCATATCTTCAAGCAGAGCACAGTCGGAAAGGATTTTGTTTGCCTCGGCAATTGTATTATCAATAGAGATGAGTGCATCGGAATATGTTTGTTTTTGGAATGGTGTCATATTTCGTTTTTCTTCAATATGTTGCTGTTCAAGTAAGAACCTAATGTCTGATAATATTTTGATTATAGTTTTATATGCGTTCCTTACCTGATACCATAACTCGTAGTACTTTACATATCGTAATTTTGCTGTTTCAGAAGGTATTTCATCAAGTATCTTTCGGTGTTTTGTGTCTAACTTTGACTGATAGTATATTATTGAACGAGGATAATTGTTAAATTCGGTATACAGTTCATTGATTTTTTCAAGTGCCTGTATTCCATCCATATCAAGATTTCGAAAATAGTCATTCATTGTATTCCATGACATTTTGTCGGTATCCGAAATTATATTGGAATTTGCTATACTCATGATAATTCCATTGAGCCTATCCTTGTGAGTTTTGACAATTTCAACTATATGGTTTATGCACATCTCAGGATCAAATTCCAGAACCTCGCCCAAATAGTCGTCATGGTTATGGTTTTCTACTTTTTCAGCTTTGCGCTGCAACTTTTGTGAAAAGTATGAGGCATGTTTGCGGGGTGTGCGCATGATTTTAACTATCTCTATTTTTCTTTGTGCTTTGTTATAGCGTAACCCATACATATTGCCGTATTTATCAATGTACCTGTTGGCTAAATCTAAAGTGCTGATTTTAGATGTATCAATCTGTGAAACATCGTCTATACGTATAAAGCGTGTTTTCATCAGCGGTTATACCTGCGCTATTATTTCTTCTGGTAAAAGTTCATTAAAGCGTATAGCAACGTAACTATCGCCCTTAACTTTTTTTGTTGCGTACCGTTGTGCCACCTCAGATGGATTGTCATGTATCATTCCGGTGCGGACAATTAAGCCAGTTAATTCCAGTTTGGTTTTATTGATTTTGCAATACAGTTTCATTGGCATCTGAACACTGACGCGACAATTGCATACCATAAACAAACCGGAAGAACTGATGTTGAGAATATATCCTTTGGATTTTATTGCTGGCTTTTGGTTTGTACTAACTTTTTCTGGATCACCTTCAAAATATTCAAATCGAGTTTTAATGTTGCATTCTTTACGTTGATGTTGACGTTTTTCGGTCATAGTAGTTTCCTGTGTAATAAAATTTATATTTTTTCTTTACAGAACATTAAATAGTACGTATAGTATCTTACATGTTTTGTCAAGAATATTGTTTTTGCTTTTAAAATTTGCGAAGTCACTTACAAATTCTTGACAGCTGTGTATCAGTACTGTTTATGGCAACGTAGGTATTTTTGGTATTTTTGAGAGGATGTAATGAAAGACAAAAAGACTAAATTTATTTTTGTAACTGGCGGTGTGTGTTCTTCTCTTGGAAAAGGGATATCAACAGCTTCATTGGGGTTGTTACTTGAAGGGCATGGGTATAAGCTTTCAATAATAAAGATGGACCCGTATATAAATATTGACCCTGGTACCATGAGTCCATTCCAGCATGGTGAAGTATATGTTACGGAAGATGGTGCCGAAACCGACCTTGACTTAGGCTACTATGAGCGTTTAACCAATGCAAAACTTACCCGCAAAAACTCAGTATCTACAGGTCAAATTTACTATGAGGTGATAATGCGTGAGCGCCGTGGCGATTATTTAGGCAGGACTGTACAGGTGATACCGCATATTACCAATGAAATCAAAAAGCGAATATATGATGTTGCAAATGAAGATGATCTTGACTTCCTGCTTGTTGAGATTGGGGGGACAGTTGGTGATATTGAATCAATTCCGTTTTTGGAGGCAATCAGGCAGATACGACAGGAGCTGGGGAAAACAAGAGTTCTTAATGTTCACTTAACACTGGTGCCCACAATCACAGTAGCAGGTGAACAAAAAACAAAGCCCACACAGCATTCAGTAAAAGAGTTAATGGAACTGGGGATATTGCCTGATATCCTGCTGTGCCGTTCTTCGCGGCCACTTAGTGATGAGTTAAAGAGCAAGATAGCGTTATTCTGTAATGTTTCGGAAAAAAATGTTATTTCAGCAGTTGATATAAGCCGTTCTATTTATGAAATTCCGTACATGCTGCATGAAAACAAATACGATGAGGTAGTTCTTGAGCATTTTGGCCTTCCTGTAAAACCGTTACATCTTCCTGAATGGGACAAATTTATCAAATCGTTAATGAACCCAAAGAAAAAGGTTACGATAGCTGTTGTTGGGAAGTATATTTCATTGCAGGATTCATACCGATCAATTTACGAAGCACTAATTCATGGTGCTGTTGCCAATGATGCAGAACTTGAAATAATACGGGTTGAGTCCGAAGAAATTGAACGGAAATATGTGAATAAGCTGGATGATTTATTTAAAGGAGTTAATGGGATATTAATACCCGGTGGATTTGGCAATAGGGGAATTGAGGGTAAAATTGCCACAATAGAATATGCACGGGTAAACAAAATACCACTTTTTGGAATTTGCCTGGGACTACAATGTGCAGTAATAGAGTTTGCTAGGCATGTGTGTGGTATGGAAAACGCAAATTCCACTGAATTTGATCCCACCACACCGTATCCTGTGATATCGCTTTTGGAAGAGCAGGAACTCATCGATAAGATGGGTGGTACCATGCGGCTTGGTGCATATTTATGTGTATTTAAAGATGGTACAAAAATTAAATCAATCTACAATGCTGATTCAGCAATGGAACGCCACAGGCATAGGTTTGAATTTACCCTTAAATATAAGAAAATATTTGAGGATAATGGCATGATTTTGTCAGGCTTTCATCCTGAAAATTATCTGGTGGAAACAATTGAATACAAGGAACACCCATGGTTTATCTGTACACAATTTCATCCTGAATTTAAATCAAAGCCTGTTAAGCCACATCCATTATTTAAGGATTTTATTCGTGCTTCATTGGAAAATATACGATGATTATATAATTTAATTGGACAATTGATTTGTAATTTTTGTATATTAGATGTAATAGTAGAGATGGGAAGTGTAATTTTTTAATTGAGGAAAAGTGTTGTGGGGGAATGAATGGCTTTCTTAAAGCTTGATGTGGTACAAACCCAGCGTTTACGCCTTACCCAGAGTCTGCGACAATCACTGGACCTGTTACAAATACCAACACTTGAATTAGAGGATATTATCTTACAGGAACTGGAAGAAAATCCTGTCCTTGAATGTGATGATAGCCTTGATGAAGGCTTTGAATCATTGGATGCTGCCACCAAAACAGAAATAGAAGGAATTTCCACCAAAGAAGAGTATACTGTAGAATATGAAAGCGAAGATACTGGTTCTATTGAATATGAAAAAAAGAATGTTATGGAGATTGTGTCTCAGGCTGAAACACTGCAGGAGCATTTGTTGACACAGGCACGAATGCTAGAGCTATCGCCTGATGAAATGATGATGCTTGAAGAAATCATTACCAGTCTTGATGATAATGGATTTTTATCAAGTACTATAGAAAATTTGCAAAAAGAATTAGGTGCCGATAGCTCAAAGATACAAAAACTGCTGCATATTATTCAAACCCTGGATCCTGTTGGATGTGGTGCAACAAATGTTACAGATTCATTACGTATTCAGGCACACTATTTTTATCCTGATGACATACTGTTGCAGCACATAATAAAGGATTATCTGCCATACATTCAGCGGTATGAATACGATAAAGTGGCAAAACAACTAAATATCAGTAAGGAAGAAGTAAAAGAAAAAGCCATACTCCTTACTACTTTAACACCTTACCCTGGAGCTCATTTTTTTACCCGTAAACCAATTTATGTTCGCCCGGATATTGAAGTGCAACTTATTGATGGGGAGGTTGTTATTAATTTGGTGGATGACTGGATGCCAAAGCTATATATAAATGCTCGTTATATTGAGATGCTGAAGCAAAAAAAAGTTGATGAAAAAACAAGGGAATTTATACATGATAAAGTGAACGCAGCAAAAAACTTGATAAACAATATCAGCAGGCGGAATGAAACACTTCTTCTTGTTGCCTATGCAATAATGAATAGGCAAAAAGATTTTTTACAAAAAGGACCCGGTTTTTTAAAGCCTTTAATTTACGCAGATCTTGAATCTGAACTGGGATTCCATGAATCAACTATTGCTCGGGCGGTGGCTAATAAATATGCACAAACAAAATGGGGCGTGTTTGAGTTTAAATATTTCTTTGTGAAAAAAATTCAGTCTGTACACAATGATGATACATCATCCGACATGATCATGAAACGCATTAAGGAGCTTGTGCAGAATGAATCCAAACAAAATCCTTTAAGTGATGAGGAAATACTTGACATACTGAAGGCAGAAGGTATTCGTATTGCGCGCAGGACAATTGCAAAATACAGGGATTTGTTATCTATCCCTGCGTCACATATACGTAAAAAATCATACTTAATTAAACATGAGGGTAACCATGAATCTAATAATTACAGGCAGAAATTTTGAAGTAAGCGATAGCATTCGCGACTATGCTACAAAGAAGTTATCAAAACTGAGTAAGTATTTCCATCAGCTGATTGATATGCATGTGTGGTTACTTATTGAGCGCCAGGACCACATTGCCGAAATTACCGTTAATGGCGATGGTGTTCAGTTTTATGCAAAGGAAAAAGCAGGCGATATGTATTCAGCCATAGACCTTTTGCTGGATAAGATAGAGCAGCAGATAGTGCGATATAAGGAACGGCATTCGGGCCATAAGGTTACTCCGTTAAGTGAGCTTGAAGATATAGCTACTTTTACAGTAAAAGGTGAACAAAGCTCTATTACAGTACGGCAGGTTAGCAATAAGCCTGTAGATGAAAAGGAAGCATATTTGCAGATGAAATTGGATAATGCTGATTTTACTTTATTCAAGAAAGATGAAAAGAAAGTAAAAGATACAATTGACTATATGAATAAAAATTATGCAGTTATCTATAAAGATGGGGATGGCTATTCAATGGTTGAAATTCCCTTTGAAATGATTCAATCCAATTCGTTTGATACATCAAAATTTAATGAATATACACTTGAAATAAAAAATGATTCATCAGTAAATCCTGATATAAAATTGAAAAAGAAAAAATCATGTGGTGTAAAGATGATGACAATCAACGATGCAGTGGCTGAAATAGCTAAAAATAATGCATCTTTTGTGGTATTTTTTAATACCGAAACAAATTATCTTAATATAATTTATAAGCGCGGCAAGAATTTAGAACTACTAGTGCCGGCATTTTAATGTTACAATGAAAAAACAATTACGCATCCGTGATATTTTAGAAAACACACAAAAGATTGACCTGCAGCTTATATTGATAGCCGGCAGGGAAGGACTTGATAAAGCTATCACCGCAATTGAAATCAACCGCCCGGGCCTTACTCTGGCGGGTTTTTTTGATTATTTTGCCTATGACCGCATCCAGATTTTTGGCCTTGGTGAGACAGCTTACATTAAACAATTATCCCGGGAAAGGCGTGAAGAAATATATAGTAAATTTTTTTCCTACGGGATAGTATGCTGTGTGTATACTCATAATGAATATCCGGATGAAGTGTTCATTGAATATGCCCAAAGATATAAAGTGCCCACCTTTGTTACTCAGCATCCCACAACCCGCTTTATAAGTTTGTTAACACATATAGTTGAAGCTGCCTTTGCCGAATCGGTAACTATCCATGGTACACTTGTTGATGTATTTGGCATAGGAATATTGCTTATTGGAAAAAGTGGAGTTGGCAAAAGTGAAGCAGCTTTGGAGTTAATAGAACGCGGGCACCGGTTAGTTGCTGATGATATGGTTGAGATAAAGAAAATTGATGAATCATTGCTTATGGGAAGTGGTTCAGAACTTATACGCCATCATATGGAAATACGGGGTATTGGAATATTAAATGTCCGTGATATATTTGGTATTAGATCGGTACGAAACAGAAAGCGCATTGAGCTTGTAGCAGAATTACAGGAGTGGGATCCTACTACACATTATGACAGATTAGGGATAGAGGAACAAGTATATACTATACTTGATATTGAAGTTCCATATATTGTTGTTCCTGTAAGGCCTGGAAGAAATATCCCGATAATTATAGAAACCGCTGCACTCAATCAACGGTTGAAAAAGATGGGTATTTTTTCAGCACAGGAGCTTGATAGGAAGATACAGGAGTGGATTGCAAGGGAGAATAATAGTAAATGAAAGAAAAGAAGGTAAAGGTAAAAAGTGATGCAGGTGTCCATGCTCGTCCAGCATCTATACTGGTACGAGAGGCAATGAAATTTCCATGTGATATCTATATCATAAAAGGCAATATGGAAGCAAACGGCAAGTCGATTATGTCAGTGTTGGGGCTTGCTATTACAAAAGGTAGTTTGCTCATAATTAGGGCTAATGGAGAAAAGGAGGAAGAAGCAGTGGACAGATTGTCAGCTTTGATTGAAAATGATTTTGCGGAGTTAGCTTCAAAATGAGGAAATGTAATGTATATTTTGTAGTATGGCTATTGATAGTAACCATACTGGTATTGCAATACCCTTTATTTGGGCAAACAAAGAAAAAAGAATTCAATATTCAGGAACTATCGCTTACTGATGAAGAAATTAAAGTATTGTTTGAAAAAAAGAAAGATCCACTTTTTGCTGGAATTCTATCTTTCTATATGCCTGGTCTTGGTCAGTTCTACAGTGATGAAAAGTTAAAAGGTGCCATTTTTTTGGTAACTGAGTACACAATAGTAATTGGATCTTTATTTTATTTTCTTGATTTCAATTTTAAGGCAGGAAGCGATTCAGGTTTTAATCTTACAATAGATGCAAAACGTACTGATTTGGGGGTAATCAGTACTAAACGCAAATATTTGTTTTATAGTACACTTGCAATGCTTTCTGTAATACATGTTTATAATATTATTGATGCAGTTCAAAGCGCTGGATCTTTTAATACATCACTGCAGCAAAAGCGACATGAATTAATCAAGAAGTATCCTCAATTAAATTTTGGCTATAATGCGGATGGAGGTATATATTTTGGGTTATCGTCTCGTTATTAAAATAAGTATAGTTGCTATTATTGTAATATTTGGTTATCAGTTAGTTTTTGCCCAGAATAAACAGATGCAGCAAAATACTATGTCCTCTGTACCGGCTGTCCCTATTGTTTTTGAAGAGCCCGAACGAAAAGACCCTTTTATAGCTGGTGTATTATCCTGGTCATGGAGTGGCCTTGGGCAATTTTATACACAAAATTACAAAAAGGGTTCAGCGTTTTTGCTGGCTGATCTGGCTGAAAAAGGCTTACTTGTTTACATGTTATTTTATATATCGGACAAATATTCCTCAAGCGATCAGGATGTAAATTGGTCAGATATTAGTAAGAGAGACCAAACTATTGTTGTGGGACTACTTTTTTCAATATTTTTTACAAGGGTACTTTCAGTAGTAGATGCTGTTAATTCTGCTCATGAATATAACCGTTTGATTTATTATCCATATTGGAAAAGCAAACAGGGTTTTAAAACATCGTTTGAACCTGAAAATAAATCACTACAATTTAGCATATCATATCCAGTGAATTTTAAATGAGAAAATTAGCTATAACTGTATTGTTACTATTGTATGCAAATGTAATTTTTGCTCAGGATATAGTTTTTGGAAATGTTAATTTTAACTCAAATAATCTTAATGTATATTTTTCCATTACGGATGTAAAAACAAATGACATTATTGAGGCTTTAAAGCGTGGCCTTGAAGGTCAGGTTGAATACACCATCCAAGTTGTTGAAGATCCATTGTTGCCATTGATGCCAAAAGACGTTGTTAAAACAATTACAATAAAAAAAAGAGTAAAATTTGATTTTTTTAATAAATCCTACATAGTTTCACAGGCTAAGGTTCCAACCATTATTTATAGTGATGAATCGCTTATTGATGAGCTTTTTTTAAACAGGTTGATAGTTGTTGAGGATGGCTATAGATTCAGGAAATCAAATTACGTAATTAGATTAAGAGTTACTTTTACTTCAGTAAAATTGTATTTTCCCCTCAATATTATTTTTAATTATATTGTTGGTATTTGGGATTTTGATACAGGCTGGCAGTATGGCCCTAAATTAATAGGAATACCGTACTCTGAATAACCTTATGCGATGGTATATAAAAGATTATTTCAAAGCATTTATTACAAAGAAAAATATTAAAAATTCGCTAATTTTTATTGGTGCATTTTTTGTCTTTGCAATTATCATAGCATTTCTTTTACCTCCTCAGAGTGAAGACGCTTCAGTAGGTGAAGGTTTTTTTGTAAATCTTGTTATGATTGTTCCACTTGCCGCTGCAGTATTTTTTATATTAATATCATTTAGACTAAAGGTTCATCCTGAAGTTATCTATAGCAGCAGTATAAGGGCTAAAATAATTTTGGCATTAATTGTTATTGCTACTGTCCCAACTATCCCTATTATTGTGATTACAAGCAACATTTTGAATTCAACTATTAATCAGTTCTTTACAGAGAAAACTGTTGCTGCACTGGAAAAATCCGTTGACCTTGCAAATGAAAAGATACTTGCAATGGAAGACATTCTTGTAGAGCAACTGAATCAGCTTAAATATGATTTGAATAATAATTTTATAAGTCCGGCGTATATGATGCACCCGGCATTTAGTAAACGATATATGAATGCAAATATATCGTTGTTAGTGGCAGTAATAGAAACAAAAGCTGAGCTTAACAATAAAGTGAGAGTTTTATATTCTATTAATGATAATTATGCTATTTTATCTAATATTATTATATTTTTGGGGTTGACACGCATTACTGATGCAACTAATTGCTACAGATTGTCTATTATGAACAATGTATATTCTGTTGCATATACTCAGTATGGTCCCTACTGTATTGTATTGTATAGGTTAATACCCAAAGACATGTTTATAACAGTTGATTTTATAAATACCTCTTACAGCGAATATAAAAAGCAAGAATTCCTAAAACCTTATTTTCAAACTGGCATTGGCATAGCATTGATACTACTTTCACTAGGCATTATTCTTCTGGCTATTGTGTTAAGTATCATGATTTCGCAAAGTATTACACGCCCGGTATTTGAACTGGTTACAGCAGCTCAAAAGATTGCAAAAGGTGATTTTTCAATAAATCTTACAAGAAAAGAGCAGGATGAGATAGCTGTTTTATATGAATCATTTAACCAGATGGCCAGACAACTTGAGCATGGCAGGAAAATGATGTACCAGACGCAGAAGCTACAGGCTTGGAGTGATATAGCCAGAAAACTGATACATGAAATTAAAAATCCTCTCACACCTATAAGATTGTCAGCCGAAAGACTTTATCGCAGATATGAAGAAAATCATCCCGAATTCCCAGCAATTGTAAAAGATGCAACCAAGACCATTGTTGAAGAAGTTAATATCTTAATGAACATGCTTTCGGAATTTTCAAAATTTGCCCGGCTGCCAGAAATTAATATGGTCAAAGAAAACATTAATAGTATTATTGAAAATTGCGTTGCAATGTATCAGGGCAATGAGATGATTTCATTTATTGTTGACCTGGATGCTACTGTTCCACCGGTTATGTGTGATAAAGCATTATTGCGGCAGGCTTTTTTAAATATTATACAAAATTCAATTGAAGCTAAAGCAACAGTGATGACTGTTACCAGTAAATATGATGGAGAGAACAATTTTGTATATGTGCAGTTTAAGGATAATGGAGTAGGAATTTCTGAAGAAAATCTTAATAAGGTTTTTGAACCAACCTTTTCAACTAAAGAAAGCGGTATGGGTCTTGGACTTGCAATAGTTGAAAAAATTATAATTGACCACAAATGGAATATTGCCTGTGAGTCACAGCAAGGGCATGGAACACAATTTATAATTACTATTCCTCTACAATAGGTTGTTGTTATGGCAAAGATATTAGTTGTTGATGATGAAAAAAACATACTGAATACAATGAAAGCCATTTTGCAAGATGAGGGTCATGTTGTGTATACTGTTGAAAATGGCAATGATGCAGTTCAATTTATTAAATCAAATGAATGTGATGTTGTATTTCTGGATGTGTGGCTTCCAGATATTGATGGAATTGAAGTGTTACAGCGTATAAAGCACATAAAACAGGATGTTGCTGTCATCATGATTTCAGGGCATGGGTCAATAGATATTGCCGTGAAATCAACACGGTTTGGTGCCTTTGATTTCCTGGAAAAACCTCCTTCTATTGAGCGGGTGATAACCTCATTGAATAATGCCATTGAGCAGGTTCAACTTAAAAGGGAAAATATCCTTTTGAAGAAGAATATAACCATGGAGGATGAGATGATTGGCAACTCTCCTGCAATGCAGGAAGTTAAGCGAATCATTGATACTGCTGCGTCAACCAATGCTAGAGTTTTTATAACCGGTGAAAATGGCACTGGCAAGGAACTTGTTGCTCGCGCTATATACCGTAAGTCTAAGCGAAGCGACAAGCCTTTTATTAAAGTTAATTGTGCAGCAATCCCTGACGAGCTTATTGAAAGTGAGTTGTTTGGCCACGAAAAAGGCTCGTTTACCGGAGCTGTCGCCCGCCGCCTTGGCAAATTTGAATTGGCCGACAAGGGGACAATATTTCTTGATGAGATATGTGATATGAGCCCAAGCGCACAGGCTAAGGTATTGCGTGTATTACAGGAACAACAGTTTGAAAGGGTGGGAGGCAATGATGTTATCACCGTTGATGTGCGTGTGATTGCAGCAACCAATGTTGATGTGAAAGAAGCTATTGAACAGGGACGTTTCCGCGAGGACCTTTATTACCGCCTCAACGTTATTCCCATCTATGTGCCACCTCTTTCAGAGCGGCGCGAAGATATTCCACTGCTTGTTGATTACTTTCTTGAAAAATTTGCACGTGAGCATGGTTTGGGTATTAAGCAGATGAGCGATAGCGCAATGGATTTTTTGGTTAATTATTCCTGGCCGGGCAATGTACGTGAGCTGAAAAATGTTATAGAACGACTGACAATTATGGTGCCATCTGAAACCATACAAGTTCAGGATATTACAAAACATATTGAATCGTATGATTATGAGGACACCATTGTACGGGAAACATCAAGCTTAAAAAAAGCGCGCGAACAGTTTGAAAAGGAATATATTATCAAAATGCTAAAGCAATATGATAAAAATATATCGGCCACTGCCAAGGCGTTAGGAATAGAGCGTACAAATCTGCACCGAAAGATACGGCAGTACCATATTAATATTGACAGACTTTAGCAAATAAGCTTTTCATAATTAAATTCTTGAGTACAACTGGGAATACTATGTACCATTTATTAAAAGAAGCCATTGGTACGCATTTACAGTATGGCAAACGCGTGCCTCTTGTTATAGCATATGATGATGAGATAAAATATTTTGTAAGCAGGAAAACTGTTTGGGAACCAGTATTACATACACTGCAGCAAAAAGTACAGCATGCAGTAGCACAGTGCACTAAATGTGCAGCCACTGAAAAAAATACAATACATGGCGGTGATGCATCGTCAGGGATTATGATTATACTCAATCCACCATCCATGCTTTCGTCTGTTGAAAAGAAGGTATTGCAGCCTGAGGTTGATGTGATGCTTGATAAAATGATGAAAGCCATACATGTTGATAGTAAAACCTGCTATATTACCCATATGATTAAATGCGAAAGCCAGCGTGAGCTCCCCGGCACCATGTTTTCACATTGCCAGCACCTTCTTGTAAAAGAAATTGAACTAGCAAAACCACGGATAATTATTGTCATGGGTGAGATGCGCCCTCTGCAGAAGATTGTGAAAAGCAGCAGTGGCATTCAGTGGTTTGGCATTGAACATCCCATTACACTTATAAAAAACCCTGAATTAAAAAAAACAGCGTGGAAAACTCTTCAGTTAGTCAGGGCAACTTTAGATGGTAAGTAGTATATGTTTGTTGATGTTGCAGTAGGCCTCCCATTAGATGGATTATTTACATACAGTATTGATGAGCCCATCAGTAAAGGAATGCGTGTTGTTGTTGATTTCAATAACCGTAAAACAACTGCCTATGTTGTTGCAGTTCACAATAATGTCCCCGATTTTGAAGTAAAACCTGTTATTAAGGTGCTGGATACGCAGCCTATCTTTGACGAGCGTTTATGTGCGCTTGCGCAGTTTGTGGCCAACCATTATGTATGCTATTTTGGCGAAGCGCTGGGCACTGCATTGCCTGGGGGCAAATCATATAAAACAAGAACAAGACCATGTATAGGTGGCGATAGCTCAAAAGAGATAATCCTCACTGCGCAACAGCAACACATATATACTGCAATTCTCAATCAACCGCACAGAGCACATTGCATATATGGAATAACTGGTAGCGGAAAAACTGAAGTATACATTGCTCTTGCAAAAGAGATGATCAGGCAGGGCAAATCAGTGCTGTATTTGGTGCCAGAGATTTCCATTTCTTCGCAGATGTTTTATCGCCTAAATGCAGTATTTGGCACAAACCTTGTTATGTATCACAGCGGTATGAGTCCAAATGAGCGTCTTATAAGCTGGAAGCGCTTTTATAATGGAGAGGCAATGATTGCAGTGGGAACCCGTTCGGCTATTTTCATGCAAGCGCCTTCACTTGGGCTTATAATAATAGATGAGGAACACGATAGCTCATACAAAGAAAATAGTACAGCCACGGTACCATGCACGCACTGTAGCATGGTACAGACACAAACAGGAAGGAGCGCTTTTGGTATTGGGCTCGGCAACACCGTCACTTGAAACGCTGTATGCTGTACAGCGTAACATGATTTTACAACATGAACTTACTGAACGTTACGGAAAGGCGATATTGCCCCAGCTTGAAATTGTGCCTGTAAAAGCATCAAGCGGCCCACCACTTTTTTCAAATAGATTATTGTTTTCAATTAAAAAGGCAATTGAATCAAAGGAGCAGGTCATTTTGCTTTTAAACAGAAGAGGTTTTGCTCCGGTGGTTTTGTGCAGTGATTGTGGCACAGGAGTTAAGTGTCCACATTGCAGTATAAGCTTAACCCATCACAAGCATAGCCTGTTATGCCACTATTGCCATTACCAAACAGCGATGCCAAAGCATTGTGTACATTGCGGGTCAAATAATTTAGTACTTGTGGGCAGTGGAACACAGAGGGTTGAAGAAGCGCTGCAAAAAATGTTTCCTGTTGCACGGATTGTGAGGCTTGATCAGGATTCTGCGCGGAAAAAAAATTTCCTTTCTGGTGTTGTAAGCGACATGATGAACCACAAAATAGATATTCTGTTGGGCACACAGATGGTGGCTAAAGGATTTGATTTCCCAAATGTGTCACTGGTAGGAGTAATTTTAGCTGATATAGGGCTTCATCTTCCTGATTTCAGAGCAGTGGAACGCACCTTTGCTTTGCTTGTACAGGTTGCAGGTCGCTCAGGGCGCGGTGATATTCCTGGCAAAGTAATCATACAGACCTTTAATCCTGAAAATCCTTTGTTTCACTATTTGAAAAACCACGATTATATTGGATTTTGTAATAGGGAACTTTCAATACGAAAGGCTTTACAGTATCCGCCATATATTCGCCTTGCACGGCTTGTAGTCAGAGGCACTAAAGAGGATGTGGTTAGCAATGTTGCCGACCATTGCAAAGAGCTATTACAGGAGCTATCGCCACGCTATCCTGATGTAACTATTCTTGGGCCTACTCAGGCGCCACTGTATAAAATTGCATCGCAGTTCCGGTACCATATTGTGTTAAAATCACACAACGTTGAAATGCTCAGCAGCGTGATAGGTGAGTGTAAAAAAAAGATTAATCTGCAGGGGACATTTTTAGAGATTGATATTGACCCGCTGGATCTATTGTAATAACTATATTTTTTCTTCCAGTACAATCTTTGTGCCGGCAATAGTCAGATAAAAAATATCGTCACTTTCTTCCAGACGGTCAAGGAGCGTAAACGAAGCTGAGCGCTTGAATTTGGCAAGCATTGTATTGTTGCGAACATAACAATATAGTTCCCTTCCTTTGCGGACATGAAGGGTAGAAATATCAAGCTCTTCTTCTTCTCCCGTGCTTAATGTAAGTAGTACTTTTTCAAAATCAGCAAAGCCTTCAAAACGAGCTCCTGTTACAAATATTGGTGCATCTTCAACGACAATGGGGTAGGTAAACTGTGCATAGTGAATAACATACATGCCGTCTTTAGTTATATTTATTGATTTATTAAAAAAATCGATAATGCGTTTATTTTTAAAAGGCTCTCCATTATGGTACCAATTGCCTTCGGCATCCAGTCTAATTTCATCAATCTTTTTGCCCTGCGAAAGCAGTTGTTTAATTTCATCGGGTACTTCAGGAAACTGCATAATCTTCTACTTTAAAGAAAGTTCTTTTTCATAGGCCTGCATTGCAACCTTGCGATTAAGTCGTATTTCCTCATTGGTTGGGTCAAGCTCTGAAGCTTTTGTTAAAAACTGCAATGACTTTTTGTATTCGCGCTTTGCATAGTAGCAGCGTCCAATATTGTGATATGCCTGGGCAACAATGCTGTCTTCATTGGAAGCTTCAAGTACCTGATAAAAAATCTCAATTGCTTTATCATATTTATGTTGATTATATGCGATAGTTCCCATAGCAAGCAGTGCCTCAGGCTCATTTGGTGAAATCAAGAGTGCCTTTTGTAATGACTGCACTGCCTGTGCTTGCTGTTTTTCATCTTTTGCATTTGATAAAATGATACCTATATTTATATACGCTTTTTTTGCGTACTCGTTGTTGCCGTTAATTGCAATTACTCGGTTGAATGCTTCAAGTGCGTAGTCATTTCTGCCTTTATTGTAATACAGCATCCCAAGCATAAATTGGGCTTCCTGCAGGTTTGGCCACAGCCGCACCACTTTTATATATTCATCAAGCGCTAAATCAAGATACCCTTTTTCGTAGTAGAGGTCGGCAATGGCAAGCCGTGGTTTGGGATTGTCAGGATTATACTGGGCTGCATCGTTGAATGCTGCTACTGCAAGCTCTAGCTTTCCCGCATGTTTGTAGGCAATCCCTAAATTGTACAGAGTGGAACTGTCTTTGGGGTCAATTGCCAATGCCTTTTTATAAAAGTTTATTGCATCTTCATAGCGATGCTGGTCATCGCGAATATTACCCATGTTGGCATAAGCTATCCGTGCATTTTCTGAAACTGGCTCATATACTGTTATCTGCTTATAGTATTCAAATGCAGTATCAAGATCGCCTTTACGGTAGTATAATTCAGCAAGCCTTGCTATGATAGCAATATTGCGGTTTTGCACTGGCTGAAGACGTTCAAGTACCGCAATGCTCTCATCATAGCGTTCAAGCGACGCATAGGCTTCAGATAGGCCTTCTAAAAGCTTTTCTTCATACACACCAGATGATTCGGCAGCTTTAAATTCGGCCAGCGCTTTTTCATACTGCTGGCGCTGCATATAGACGATGCCAAGGTTATAGTGATTGACAGGTTCATTGGGGTCAAGCTGTATTGCCATGGTCAGGTATTTCTCAGCCATTGCATAGTCGCGTCTGCCAGTATAAAATGCCCCTAAACGGCTGTACGCTAATTTGGCAATATTGCCCGAAGGGTCAGCAGCTGCAGCTTTTTTGAAATATTCAACTGCTGATAGCTCATCACCTGTTTTTAAAAATGTTAGCCCGGTATTATACAGTGCCTGTGGATTGTTGGGTGCAATATCAAGAGCTTTTGTATAGCTTTTGACAGCTTCGGGGAATTTTCCCATATCATAGAATATATTGCCTTTGAGGATAAGCAAATCAGGATTACTATCATCATTATCTATGGCTTTTTGAATGGTTGCAAGTGCATTAGGGTAATCCTTTCTGTGGCGGTATGCAAGTGCTAAGTTTTTTAATATTGTGCTGTCATTAGGTTTATATTTTAAAGCCCGTTTAAATGTCTCTATTGCTTTAATGTAGTCACCTTTATCATCGTATATCATGCCAATATAGGTGAGTGCAATAGCCTTGTCGCTGTCTGGGGCATCGGATTCAACAACCTGAGTAAATTCATCAATTGCGCTGGTGTAGTTCTTTTTGAAATAATATGTTTTGCCACGCACAATGTGTGGATTCTGTGATGACTCTTCGGGTGTAAGTTTCTGGTCACTAATACCAGGGAGTAATTTATACGAATCCTCGGCAATGGTTTGCCTGTCACCTAAGAATGATGATGGCTTTTTTATAACAGTAACTATCGCCACCGCTAATGCAACGATAGCTATCAAAACAAGTGCAGCAATCAAAGGATGGTATTTTTTTGGTATCGCAATGCCCCTAAAGCCTTTATGTGGTAAATCTTCTTTTTCTATGGAAAAGATACGCATACCTTCCTTCTGATTATTTTCAGGAATGATGGTGAACCTGTGTTTTTTTATTGGAGGCATATTTCACCTCGTTTGTAATTCGTGTACCCGTATTGCGTCAAGAATCCCGTTTATAAACTGGCCCGAATTTTCGCTCCCGTAAATTTTCCCAAGTTCAATTCCCTCATCAATGGTGACTGCATGCGGAATGGAATCAAGGTAAAGCAGCGCGTAAATAGAAATTCTCAGTATTGATTTATCAACCGGGTTTATGCGTTCAAATTTCCAGTTTTTTGAATATTGCTTTATCAGGCTATCAATGTAATCTACATTGGCAATGGTGCCTTCAATTAAGGTTATTGCAAAGTCCCTGATATCTTCCGGGATTTCCTTATCAACCCAATGCAGGGTAACAAGCTCCTCCACCGGCGTACGAACAGTTTCGTACATATACAGAGCCTGCATTGCGTATTCACGGGCTTTCCGTCTGTGACCCATCAGCGTATCTTTTTATATAGTTGAGCCATTTCTATAGCTGCCATTGCAGCATCAAAGCCTTTATTCCCTGATTTGGTTCCGGCACGCTCTACTGCCTGTTCAATGGTATCTGTTGTCAGCACTCCATAGATAACCGGTACCTGCGATTGTAATGAAACTGTTGCAACACCCTTGGAAACCTCAGCAGCAACATAGTCAAAATGAGGCGTTGCGCCTCGTATTACCGCTCCCAGACATATTACTGCATCAAAGCCGCCATTCTGGGCTACCTTCATTGCCACTGGTGGAATTTCAAACGCGCCGGGCACCCACACAACGGTTATGTTTTTTTCTTCGGCATTGTGCCGTTGCAGACAGTCAAGAGCACCGGACAAAAGTTTATTGGTAATGAATTCATTAAAACGCGAGACTATAATTGCAACCTTTAAACCGGATGCATCCAATTTCCCTTCAATTATGTTCATAGTTACCCTGCTTATGATGTAATTTTATTAAAAGCGATAGCTCATAATAGTAATTCTAATGCATGACAAAGTGTGTTTCAATATATTCTAATACGTCAAGTTATTTTTTAAAAACCTGCAGCGGTCATTATCATTACAACTTGATTAAATCTATCATTAGCTGAAATATTTTTACTTATGCCGTGAGTAAGCCAGATTGGCAGCCCCCCAGGGCCAAGTATTCTGAAACCGTAGCCGCTCCCCATAATTTTTTGTGATTGTGGATTAATAATATATGCATAATCAAAATACATATTCATTCGCAGACGACTGAAAAGGTTAAACCCATACTGCATATTGCACAGACAAAATGATTCTACTCTGAACTGGTCCACAGTTGTGCCATGCACTACATCTAACTTTGCGTTGTCAATGGTGCCGCCAAAGCGTGGCTGAGAAAGAAAGTCGTTGTCAATACCGCCTTTAAGCCGTAACCGTACAATAATATTGTGGTTATCTGCAAATACTTTCCCAATAGTAAGCGTTGAAGAATAAATTGCAAAGGTTCTGGCTTCTTCTCCCATCTGCAGTTTCCCTGGCTCGCCCCAGGTATCCCACCTGTTGCGGATGCCATAGCCAATCCAGTTATGGAACGCAATGCCATTAAAAAGCTGATCAATGCCCTGTTCTGTGTAATGTTCAATATTCCAGTCAAAGCGCGGAAATAGGTTATAATGATTTTTGGGCATAATGAAGTCTTTTGGTGTGTCTCTTTCAACAAAGAAGTACTGACGTGAATCAATCGTAAATCCTATGTTATTGTACAATGGCAGAGATATTTTCAAAGTAACTATCTCCGAAATATAATTAGTGTAAAATAACAGATCTTCATTAAAGCGCTCGCCAAAAAAACCAAAGTTTGTACCGCTTGCATATAAAAATGACCCTATGATTGTTTCCTGCAATGACACATTGTCCCATATAAATTTTTTTTGAGTAAATTTTGCCGTTGCCTTGAAACCAACCCAGGTAAACGCAAAATCAGTATTTGAGTTAAAGATATTCTTTTTATTGTAAAGAACAGCCGGGGCAAAGATGCTATTTTTAGATTCCAGAGGTATTTCCCCAAGCAATACAATAATAGTTGAGATGTCTTCATGGGTTGCTTCTTTCAATTTGTCAAAATCAGCCTGTTGGTAGGTGGAAATTTGTTTTTCTTTTTCTTTAAAAGGAGTGGTGTTTTCTTTGTATAGAGTTTGTTTGTCTATTGTTTCAAGAGTCTTCTTAATTGTTTTCCCTACAGAAGATTTTTTTTCTGCTGGTTTGTCTTCAGCAAAAAGTGTACTTGAGATGGCAATGCTTATCAATAAAATGATGAAGTGGGTAAATTTACTCATGCGTTATATTGTGATAGTATTGATCTGAGTCGTTGGGCAATCACTTTCATTACATTGATAGCTATCGTAGGATTTGCCTTCAAAGTTAACAAAAAATCATTGCGTGAGATAGAAAGTACAAGCGAAGGGCGCGTTGTTTTCACTGTGGCACTACGGGGTTCTTTATCTATTATTGATAATTCGCCAATGCAACTACCTGCGCCAAGACGGGCTATTTCCTTTCCTCTTCGTGTAACACTTACCTGGCCGTCCATTATAATGAATAGTTCATCACCTGTTTCATCTTCTTTGATGAATTCAGTATTTTCAGGAAATTTATGTATACGGGCAATTTGTACCAGGTGAATGAGCTGGTCAACAGGTGTTTCTGCGAAAAGAGCATTCTGTTTCAAAAAGGTAAGTATGTGGATTGTCTGTGCCACAGGATCCTCCAGTAGTAGGTTGTTAGTTTCAATATGTTTAAGACTAAAGTCAAGCTGTTTTGCAATTGCTGGCATGGATGAGCGCAGATATTTACAATTTTTTATAAAAAGCGGTAATTGTACTGGTGCTATTTCCCTGGCTGAGTATGTTTCAAGCAACGCCACCTTCTTGCCTTTCTGAGTCAAAGTAAGAAATTCAATGATGTAATTTTCCAATTCTACATCTTTCAGTAACATATTTGATTCGTAGGCAATGTCAACATGCACCCCTGTGGACAGTGCCAGAGCTTTTATCAGCAGATTTTTTTCATAGTGCAGTGCATCAGTAAATATCACCAAAAGAAAATCTTTTATACAATTGGAGATGGGCAATGTGGAGATGGTAGCCTTGCACTGTAATAACTGGTGAATACGTGCAATGGAAGAATTTATAAAAAGCGGCAGGTTTTCTTGAGGTAGTACATTTGCAGCCAGGAATATATTCAAATAGTTTATTTTTTTATGGTACGACCGCTTCTGTATAAGGCGATTTTCAGGTATAGTAAAATTATAATCACCTGCATACAGTGCAGCAAATACGTCTGCTGTCATATCAAAACGATAATCACAGAGCATAAACTTTATTTCTGAATTTATAGAAGTTCTTGATAGGAAATGCTGCAGCTCAGCAAGAGGGGCGTATCTGAATTTATAAAGAATTCTAATGACTTGAGATTGTGGCAGCATATGGGCATAAAGAATGATAAATTTAAAAAAAATGATGTTGCCCGTTGTAATTGCCAAGCGATAGAGCTTGTGTATGAATAACCCGGGATCTATAACAGAACAGAGCATGAGGAATTCAATGTCAGCATTAGGTATATTGTTCAGTATGCGTTGCTCACACTGATGTAGCATCTGACTGATGTGGTCACTATTATACTTGTCTGTATCAGTAAGCAATCGGTGAATAAACGATTCAATGGGCAGTATAGGTATGTGATTTTGCAGAATATCTCCTGGGTTTATCTGAGTAAAGTGTGATACATATCGATATGCGTAAACCCGTACCAAGAGGTTTGTATCGTTTAATGCTTTTTTGCTCATCTCAGTTGCTATATCGTGAGGTGCTTCGTATAATATTGAAAGCATGTTGATTTTTGTAGTTTCCGATAGCGAATCGTAATGCTCCAGTATGAGTGGAAACACGTCTGCTGACATTCCTTTCTGCAGCAATGCATCAATGTATTCTGATTTATTTTCAATGTAAGGATTTTTCAAAAGCTCTGTTATTTGGCTGTGGGTTATTTGCAAAGTTTGTGGCAGGTGCTGCTGTAATTTACAATAGATGGCTTCTTTATACAGTGCATTTTGCTTCAGAGTGACAGCAACAAACAGTAGTCCAACGCCAATTGATAGTGCAACAATAATCTGCAATGGGAGTGATACATATAATGATAACATTAATCCGCCTACAATCATACCGCATGGGCTTACGATGCTGGTAATAATGGAGCGTGCCTGGCTAACCCTGTCAGCTGGATAGATTGAGAGCATTATATTGCTAACAGGCTGACGGATAAAAAAACTCATATTTTTCCTAAAAAAGCGCAATGCTATTGCAGCAAGCAGAGTAGGAGATAGTAATGCATAAAAAATGAATAGCAAGTATGAAGAGGGGTACAGGAGGTTTGTAATGGGAATACTCAATTTTTTGATAACACGGGAAGTAACAAATAACTGCATAGCCATGGTGATGCAATCAGTAATAAATGTATATTTGCTTAAAAATACTGCCAAAGTGTGTTGTGAAGGGTAAATGTGTGTTGCAATCCGTGCAAAGAAATACTCCGCATGCTGATTGACAATTGCCATGACAAATACCGCAGCAGCGCTTACCACAAACATACGACTTGAAAATAATGTTGAAAGTTTATCTATAAACTTGTGTTCAGATTTTGTATGCAGCACATGTCGTGTTTTAGCAGTGGTAAAGAAAGGAATCAATATCAGCAAGCCGGTAAAAAGCCATATATATGATGCATAGTGAATAAACAGCGAACTTGCTATTGATATTGTAATTGTAATGAAAATGCCACCTAACTTGGAACCAGCCATTAAAAAGGGGAATATTCGCTTTGAGCTTTGCAGGGTAAGATATTGGAATGAAAAATTGATAAAATGAGCATCCAGATAAAACGTAGCAATATAATTGCCTATAAAAAGATACAGTGGATCGTGGAGAGCATATCCTGAAGGAAGTAACGTGCTTGCAGGTATACAGCAAAATAATAGTATCAAGAGGATAAATGCACGTGTAAGTGAAAATAACTCAAGGAAATATGTGTAAATAAATCCCGACAAAAACAGTACAATTCCGTTTATTGCAAAAAATTTTGCAAGACCTTTGGCACCGTAGGTTTGCAAAAACAAAGATTCAGTGTAAACCTGCCCAGTTGCAAAGAAAATCCCGGATAAAAAATAGATAAAAAAAAGCGGGATGGCAAATGACATCTCTTCACTGCGCAGTGAAAATAGTTTCCATCCTGCTTCTTTTATATTCATATTTATTTTATTTAAAAGTTTTGACCGATAGCTCTTTTGATTGTATTATCGGAGCTATCGAACATAAAAATTACTTGCTCATTGTTGCCTGTACAAACTCCAATGTCTTGCGTACGTTATCATCAAAGAAACACTGCAATCCTTTTGTCCAGCTTCCGTCTTTAAGGTCTTTGCGTATTCTGTCGGCAGTTTCTTGACGTATGCATAATTTAAGTGGTGTAAATGCATTGCCGGGATTGTTTTTCCACAGATTAATAAGTTCTTTTGCTCTGATAATTAATTTATCTTCATCAACAAGTTCATCAATGAGTCCAAGTTGTAATGCCTGTTCTGGGCCGTACATGTTTCCAAAGTACATGATGTCTCTGAATTTCTTGTCGCTGTCCACGCCAAACCGTACCACATTCCACTGTGCAACTGAAAGAGGCAGTCCAATCTTGATTTCGCTCATGCCCATCTTTATCTTTGGATGATTTTTCATGATACGATAGTCGCACGCCATTGCAAATATCATGCCGCCGGCAACAGTATGCCCATTTAATGCTGCAATAACAGGTTTTTCAAACATAAAAAGCTCAAGCAAAATCTCTTCCTCAACGTCAAAGAATTTAATCACTTCGTTAATATCCTTAAAGCTTAAAAACATAGGTAGGCTGAAACCTGAGGAAAATGTTTTCCCTTCCCCTGTTAAAATAACACCCTTAATTGATGGGTCTGCTGCTGCTTCTTTAAGATACGTGCGCAGGTCATGCAGTACTGTGTCGGTGAGCGCATTCATTTTGCCATCATTAAGTGTAAGAATGTAGACATTATCTTCTACTTTTTTCTGCAACATACCAAGCCCCCGTAAAGTATAATGAAAATATAACTATATTGGTGCACAGTATTGTACAGGCATGATAGTTGTAAAGAATAAATTTTTTTCAAAAAATACTCTTGACCTTTTTGTGCAGGCTGTACCTGCTAATGTTGATAATTCCATTTGCGGAGGATATAATGCACGACATTACCTGGATACCGTTTGATATAGCTACACAATACGTCGTAGATGTATTTACCAGTTTAGGGGTGCCACGGGATGAAGCTTATATATGTGCTGATGTGCTGATTATGGCAGATAAATTTGGCATCGATTCACATGGACTAAACAGATTAAAACCCATATATTACGATCGCATCAAGCAGGGGATACAGAAGCCAGTTACACACTTTGAGATTATCAAAGAAGGGCCAACCACGGCAACAGTTGATGGGCATGATGGAATGGGGCAGGTTATAGCCTACAGGTCAATGCAGATGGCTATCGACAAAGCAAAAAAATATGGAATGGGAATGGTTGCAGTGCGCAACTCCACTCATTACGGCATAGCTGGTTACTATGCAAAGATGGCAGCCGACAACAATATGATAGGCATAACCGGCACCAACGCACGACCTTCAGTTGCTCCTACGTTTGGTGTTGAAAATATGCTGGGTACCAATCCGCTCACGTTTGGAATCCCCACTGATGAGGAATTCCCATTTTTACTTGATTGCGCTACCAGCCTCTCGCAGCGCGGCAAGGTTGAGGTGTACGCACGGCTTGGCAAGCCACTTCCACCAGGATGGGTTATTGACCACCAAGGCAATACCTGTACTGATCCCAATGAAGTGCTGGATGGTCTTATTAAAGGCACTATGGCTTTGACCCCACTGGGGGGCATTGGTGAGGAAGGTGGAGGCTATAAGGGCTATGGCTATTGTACGGTGGTTGAAATATTATCAGCTGCACTGCAAGCTGGCAGTTATTTGAAGATGCTCTCGGGCTTTGATGCTTTTGGCAATAAGGTCCCCTATCGTTTAGGCCATTTCTTCATAGCAATAAATATTGAAGCGTTCACTGAGGTGAGTTCTTTTAAGGCTATTGCGGGCGATATATTGCGGCAGCTACGTAATTCACAGAAAATGCCAGGACAGGAGCGTATCTATACTGCCGGCGAAAAGGAATATTTAGCGTACCTTGAGCGAAAGGACAAAGGTGTGCCCGTAAATAAAGAAGTAATGAAAGAGCTCATTGCGATGCGCAACGAGCAGGGAATACAAGGGTATGAGATATTGGCATAGTCATGAACACTGAAAAAGAATTTCCACAGGAAATTACATTTAAGGTAATTTGCAAAAACATACCATATGTAAAAGATATTATCCATAATGCATGCGGCGAACATGCTACTGATATTACCATTACCCAAAAAGAAAGTGCACGAAGCACATTTATATCGTACACAATTACTGCAACGTTTGATACACCAGAACATATTGACAGGTTGTGCAATGCAATTGCCAGCATTGATGGGTTTATAACTATGTTTTAAACGTTTTTCCCGGCGATAGCTCCGGTACTCCATGCAAACTGAAGATTATAGCCACCGCTATCGCCATCAACGTTCAGTAGTTCCCCTGTGATGAAAAGTCCTTTATGCAATGTAGATTCCATTGTTGCAGGATTAATCTCGTTTACATCAACCCCGCCTGCAGCCACTACTGCTTCTGTAAACGAGCGCGGTTTCCCCGGATGAAGAGTTGCAGTGGTAAACGCGTTGATTACCGCATCAATGTTATCACGCGATTCAACTGCAGGCCAATCATACGGAATGCCGGCCATGGATAAAAATACCCGCGGCATTTTATTATTCATGATGCCATATAGTGCACATTCTAGAGTTTTTTTAGGTTGGGAAAGCAGTTGTTCAAACAATATGCGTAAGGTACTATTATCATAGTATGGAAAAATATTGCATTGAATATACACATCATTGCCTTCAAGTATTGCTTTGTTCACTGCACGTGAAATAGACAGAGCACCTGGCCCTGATATGCCGTACGCTGTGAAGAGCACTTCATCGGTTACCTGCTTTACAACGGTGTTGTCAATCACCACGCTCAGCGTGCAGTCCCAGCGAATACCCTGGAGTGTATGAAGCTGCTTGTTTGTAATGTTTACAGGCAGAATTGAGGGAAATGGTTCAATGATGGTGTGTCCCAACGACTGAGCAAGCTCATACCCATCTTTTGATGCGCCAAGGGGTCCATATGCACAGCTGCCACATGCCAGAATTATTTTATTAAAAAAATGCTGCTCTTTTCCTGCTGTTGTTATTATAAATCCATTGTGTACAGGTTGTATGGCTTCAATCTTACGTGAGGTGTGAATTTGTACATTATTGTGCGATAGCTCATGTTCAAAAGCCTTTACCACCGTAGAAGCTTGCAGCGAAGCAGGATAAACTTTGCCGTTGTCAATTGTAGTGGTGATAATCCCGATAGAATGAAAAAATTTAAGTGTATCATTAAGCGTAAACGATTCCAAAACCTGTGTAACAAAATTAATATTGTTAGAGTGATAGTGCTCTGACCCCATATTCATGTTGGTGAGATTACACCTTCCGTTACCGGTTGCAGCTAACTTACGACCAATTTTGTTTTGCTTTTCAAATATATGAACTTGATTTCGTTTGTTCTGTGATGCGAAATATGCAGCAATAAGTCCTGAAGCACCGGCACCAATAATTCCAATTTTTTGTTTCATGAATAATGTTATAGAATTCCAACTTTTACATAAATATGGTGGTCCAAAAGCATAAAGCCAACCACACCAATACCATAATTGATATAATAAATTTAAAAATCAATGTTTTTTACTACTGTACTTTACACCACCATCCCGGCATTTAGTACACCAGTTGCTTTACCCTTATCCACTACTTTTTTGCCATTTATAAACACGTAGTCTATACCTGATGGTCGTTTGTTGGTTTCGGTCAGAGTATTATTGTCCTTCACGTTTTTCCAGTCAACAATGGTGATATCGGCCATGTATCCTTCTTTGAGGTAGCCGCGCTTGGCGATTTTATAGCGGTCAGCTATTGCACCTGTCATTTTGCGGATTAATTCCTGTGGCGATAGCAACTTGTAATCACGGGCTATTTCAAAAAAGCGTGGATAGTTGCCAAACGCAGCTGGATTCTGAGCTCCCTGGGAAAATGGTGTAGCATCGGTCATGAATAACGATGCGCGATGCTTCATAAGATCCATAACATTCTGTAAGCTTGAATACCGGTGATTAAGCACCCGTGCTCGTCCATTTGATTTCTTTGCAAAGTCAATAAAATTATCGTACTGACTTAATCCTCGTTCTTTTGCAATGTCTTTTAAGAATTTGCCATTGTATTTTGCAAGTTCAGGGTTCTGTGCATTTATTATTTGAATATCGTTATAGCCAAAACCCAATAATGCCACTATTAATTCTAATTGTGCACGCAATTTCAGCAATGCTACTTTATCGTCGTATATTTGTGGTGTTTTTGCCAAAAATGAGCTTGGGAAAAATACATTTATAACAGATGTACCGCAATGATAAGCATAGGTATCAAACTTTACATCCAATCCCGAATCAATTGCTCTGTCAATAATGGCAAGTGCATCAGGACAGTTTTTCCATGTTTTTGTTCCTACAAAAATAAGGTGCGATAGCTCTAAGCGAACATCTGTCTGTTTTGCAATGTCAAGCATCTCATTTAATGCAATGATGTTGTGGGGAGTACCAAATGGCTTGATAGGGTACGTTGCCGAAAGTGCCGAATAAGCTTTCATGTGGCAGGTGACAATTTTGTTTTTTTTCTTTACAAGGTTACAGATTTCTATGATTTCATCATTAGTTGCAAAAATCCCTGGTTCATATTGCAGTCCAAATGAAACGCCATACGCACCCTCATCCATTGCCTGTTCAAGTAAATACAGCATGGTGTTCATCTCATCGCGAGTAAGTGGCTTTGATTCGTATCCCCTAAGTGATATTCGTGTTGTTCCGTGCCCAGCAAGGTTAACCATATTCAGTGGAATGCCGTGACTTTTGCAATAGCTTAAGTACTGGCGCATTGATGGAAGCGAAACTGCAACCTGTTTCACAAAGTTATCTTTTTCCGTTGAGCTATCGCCCCCAAAAAAACCTTTGCCTATATTTTTAATCATTTTAAGATATTTGCTTTTTGGCTTAAAGCCGGCAACACCATATCCACAGTTACCGGTAACCGTTGTGGTGATTCCCTGTTCCATAAATGGGTTTTTAAGTTCCGGATGAGCATCAAGTGGTAATACCCAATCAAGATGTGAATGGCAATCAATGAACCCGGGTGAAATAATTTTATCAGTACAATCAATTGTTGTGCCTTTGAATTGAATATCCTTGGGGGTTACAAGTTCAATTGTAGTGCCGTGTATCATGACATCGCCAGTGTACGGAGGATTGCCACTTCCGTCTATGATAAGGCCGTTTTTAAGCAAAATGCGTGACGGTGAGTAGGCAACTTCCATAACGGGTCGCTGTTCAGGTTTATACGAAATCCAGTTAAGGTTCTTTGATGGTTGTTGTGGTGTTTCCTCAGAGCATTGAAGTAGAGACAATGCAGATAGAGATATGAGCAATGAAGATGTAGTGTATAGAAACTCTTTACGAGTTTGTTCAGTTTCAAATATAGATTGGTCAAATTTCATAACTACCTCCATAGTGGTAGGATAAAAACTAAATATAGATTAACATAATAGGTGTAGGTAATTATTTCAATACAATAATGTAAAAATTCAAATTTTCAACACATTTTCATTTTTGTTCACAATTATACTACACAAAAAAATTTTTATAAACTACAGAAAATTTGGTTGACCGTTCAGTAGATATGTAATACAATATTACTGTAATACATAATAAATATGCATTATTAGTAAAATGCATATACAAATTTATACTTACCATTATGGAGGATTGAATGGCAAGGGGTGACAGAGTTGCAATTATTGATGGATGCCGTACGCCCTTTTTGCGTTCCGGCACCGAGTTTAGAGAGATGATGGCGTATGAAATATGCCGCCATGCGGTGAAGGGTTTGGTAGCAAAAACCGGTATTCCTAACAACCTGGTGGATCATGTTATAATGGGAAGCGTTGCAACTGATATTGCAACAACCAATGTTGCACGTGAAATTATGTTAGCTGCAGGCCTTCCGTATACAATACCAGCATATACCTGCACTGTGGCATGTGTTTCTGCTAATGCTGCAATTATCAGTGGAGCTAATTTAATTTATAACGGTAATGCGGATTGTATTATTGCAGGAGGAGTTGAGACATTTTCAGATCCTGATATAAAGATATCCAAAAACTATCGCCGCTTTATTTTGGACCTTACCATGTTCAAAAGGCCAAAGGGTATTATTGGAAAGTTGAAGCTGCTAAAAGGCATGAGCTTTAAGGATTTCATTGTTCCAGAGCAGCCTGCTATTGGAGAGTTTTCCACTAAACTGCGTATGGGTGATACTGCCGACAGGATTGCAAAAAAGCTTGGTATATCCCAGCGAGAGCAGGATGAATTTGCAGCATTGTCGCATAACCGTGCTGCTGAAGCGTGGGAAAAGGGGGTGTTGAAAAAAGAAGTTGTGCCAGTTGTTACACCTCAGGGGAAACTAGTAGAAAAGGATAACGGCTTTAGGAAAGGCACCACTCCCGAAAAATTGGAAAAATTAAAGCCAGCATTTGACCGGCGATATGGAACAGTCACTGCAGGCAATTCTTCGTTTTTAACTGATGGTGGGGCAGCGGTGCTTTTAATGAGCGAAACTTTAGCTAAGAAGATGGGATTAAAACCGCTGGCATATATTAAATCTTATGCATTTACCGCACAGGATTTGTGGGATGAACTTCTTCTGGGTCCAACATTTGCAATTCCAAAAGCACTGGCAATGGGTAAACTTAAATTTAAAGATATTGGTGTATGGGAGATCCATGAGGCATTTGGTGCACAAATGGTGGCAGTTATTAAAACCTTGGCATCCAATTCGTTTTGCAAGGATAGATTAGGACTGCCTGGCAAAGTTGGTGAAATTCCTATTAATGCACTGAATGTGTATGGCGGGTCACTTTCATTGGGGCATCCATTTGGTGCAACTGGTGCACGGCTTGTTACAACGTGTGCAAACCGTTTGAAGGAAACTGGAAAACGGTATGGTGTGGTTGCAGGTTGTGCGGCTGGTGCAGTTGGCAATGCAATTATATTGGAGCGTGCATAGTATAAAGGAGGAATGGCAATGAAAGGGTTACAGTTTTTAAAAACTGAAGTCATAAATGATGTGCTGGTGGTGAGCATCAACTGTCCTGGAAAGGTAAATAAAGTTTCCAGTGATCTTTTAAATGAAATTGAAGCTGTTATTGGGAATACTCAAGGAAAACAATATAAAGGGATGGTTATAGTAAGCGAAAAGCCTGACAACTTTGTTGTTGGTGCCGATATTGATGAGCTCAAATCAATGAAAACCGACGATGAAATTAAACGATATATTACAAAGGCCAATGAGATATTGTTTAAACTGGAAAAACTTCCATTTCCAACTGTATCCATAATTAATGGCAATTGCCTTGGTGGAGGTGTGGAGTTGACGCTGGTAACTGATTACCGCATAGCCACCGATTCCACAGAAACAGTCATGGGCTTGCCTGAGATTAAATTAGGCCTCATTCCTGCAGCTGGTGGAACCCAGCGCCTCCCGCGATTGATTGGTATTCAAAATGCATTGCCGTTGATTTTGCAAGGAGGTAATGTGAGGCCTCGACGAGCAAAGCGTATGGGGCTTATTGATGAGATAGTTATTCCGTATGGCCTAAAAGAGATAGGTGTTAAGAAGGCATTACAGTTGAAAGGTAAACGCAAAATTAAAAGAAAAAGAAAATTTATTGAATGGCTGCTTGAGTCAAATCCTTTGGGACGAAGCATTATATTTTCGCAGGCACGCAAAATGGTGATGAAGCAAACAAGGGGGTTGTATCCTGCTGCACTTGCTGCTATAGATTCGGTTGAGTATGGTTACAAAACCAATGTAAAAAAAGGAGTGGAGAAAGATATTGAGCGATTTGTGACTTTAGTAAAGAGCTATCAGTCAAAATCATTAATGAACCTTTTCTTTGCAATGACTGATTTGAAAAAAAATCCACTAGAAAAGAAAGCAAAGAATGTTTCAAAATTAGCGGTCATAGGCACTGGCCTCATGGGTACAGGTATAGCGCAGGTTTCACTGCCGTTGTGTGACACAGTGCTTGTCAAGGACATGGCGCTTGATGCGGTGAGCCGCAGTATGGCACAGATACGCAAAAGCCTGGAAAAACGTGCACGCTCGGGAGCTATACGTGATTTTGACAAGGAAGTGTTATACGGCAAATTAGTGCCCTGCGATGATTACGCGTATTTTAAAAATACTGACCTGGTCATTGAAGCAGTATTTGAAGATTTGAAAATAAAACAGGATCTTGTAAAGGAAGTGGAGGCTGTCACCAGTGACAAAACAATATTTGCTTCAAACACTTCTGCTATTCCAATAAGCCTCATTGCGAAAGCATCAAAACGTCCACAAAATATGATTGGCATGCATTACTTTTCACCGGTTCCAGCAATGCCACTGTTAGAAATTATAAAAACACCAAAGACAGCTGATTGGGTAGTGGCCACAGCTCTAAAATTTGGCATTGCGCAGGGTAAAACTTGTATTGTGGTAAAAGATGGTCCAGGATTTTACACAACGCGGATACTTGCTCCATACCTTAATGAAGCTGTATTCCTGATAGAAGAAGGTGTGCCAATGACAGATATAGATAAAGCAATGCTACAGTTTGGTTACCCAATTGGACCTGTTGCATTAATTGATGAGGTTGGCATTGATGTGGGAGCACATGTAGCAGTTGAACTTGGCCAGGAGTTCAAAGCGCGGGGTGCTGCACCTTCGCATGTATTGCCGCTACTATTTAGCAAGGGTTTTAAAGGGAAAAAGAACAAGAAAGGTTTTTATGATTACAGCAAGCCAAAAAAGAAAGGCATGCGTTTGCCCAATGAAGAAATTTACAAGGTCATTGGCAAAGTAACTCCTTGCCATATGCCAGTGCAGGAAATTCAGGAGCGCGTAAGTCTCATGATGATAAATGAAGCGGCATTGTGTCTGCAGGAAGGCATTATTTCTTCGCCACGTGATGGTGATGTTGGTTCAATTTTAGGATTGGGCTTCCCTCCTTTCAGGGGAGGTGTGTTCAGGCATATTGATCGTGAAGGTGTAAAAACCGTAGTTGATACCATGATGAAATATTATGATAAGGGGATGAAGCGGTTCAAGCCTGCTGGGATACTGGTTGATATGGCAAAAAGTGGTAAGCGTTTTTACAAAGACTGAATTGGAGGTGTGCCATGTATCCTGGACTAATGCAGGCATTTTCACAGCATGTGGCAAAACAGCCTGAAGCGGTAGTTTTCAAGTATAAAGAAGAGGGGAAGTTTATTCCTATGAGCTATCGCCAGGCTTACGAAAAAGTTGAGGCGATAGCTTCATGGCTTACGGCTAAAGGTGTAGGCAAAGGTGATAGAGTAGCAATATTGTCGGAAAATTCAGTGTACTGGGCTTTGGCTGATTTAGCAATCATATCGCTGGGTGCTATTTCAGTTGCAATCTATCCTACATTAACGCCGCGCGATGTCCATTACATCATACAGAATTCAGGAAGCACTATTGTCTTTGTGCAGGATCTTGTGCAGCTTGAAAAAGTTTTAAGCTATCAGAAGATCAATGATATAGCTGCAATCGTTGTGATGAATAACCAATATCGAGGTAATGGAAAGGTTGTTAACTTGCAGGATGTGATGCATTATAATGGAAGTAAAACCAATATTGGCGATACCATTCAGTCCATTACCGCTGATGATCCCATCTGTATTATCTACACCAGTGGCACCACCGGCCCTCCCAAGGGTGTGGTGCTGACACATGGTAATATAGCCTATGTTATCAATACCATTGCTGGAATGATTGGGGATATAAGCGTTATTAAAGAAAGTTTAAGTTTTCTGCCACTGTCACATGCTCTTGAGCGCATTGCAGGACTTTTCTTTGGTGTATATCTTGGAAAAACAGTGGCGTTTGCTGAATCACTCAACACCATACTTGCCGATATGCAGGCAATAAAGCCCACCCATGCAATTGCAGTACCTCGTGTGTTTGAAAAAATTTTTGAGCGGGTAGTACAGATGGCCGAAAAGAGCCCAATAAAAAAGAAGATTTTCTGGTGGAGCGTGAAGATTGGCAGAAAGTGGAGTGAGGTAGTGTCAAAAGGGCAAAATCCGGGTTTGCTGCTACAATTGCGGTATGCTATTGCCCGCTCGTTAATATTCAAAAAGATAACAAAGGCAACGGGTGGCAGGCTTAAATATTTTGTATCAGGTGGAGCACCGCTTTCTAAACAGATAGCAGAATTTTTCCATGCTGCAGATATCTTGGTTTTGGAAGGGTGGGGTGCTACAGAACTTTCTGCACCTGCAACCTGGAATAGCCCACATGAGTTTAAGTTTGGTTCAGTAGGCAAGCCACTGCCTGGAGTTGAAGTGGTGGTGGCTGATGATGGTGAGCTTTTAGTTCGAGGGCCAATTGTATTTAAGGAGTACTGGGGAAGGCCCGAGGCTACAGCAGAGGCTAAGGACAGTGAGGGCTGGTATCATACTGGTGATATTGGGTATATTGATAAAGATGGATGGGTGTATATCACCGACAGGAAGAAAGAACTCATTATAAATGCAGCCGGCAAGAACATATCCCCACTTAACATTGAAAGCACATTAAAACAATCACCATATATTTCAAATGTTATGGTGTATGGCGACAGGAGAAAATACATCACTGCCCTTGTTAATATTGATAGAGAGAATGTGTTACAGTATTGCAGGGAAAAGGGGATTGCTGTTGACAACCATGACCTAACTTCTTTGCCAGTAGTTCAGGAACTCATAGGTAAAGAAATAGAACGGCTTAATAAGGATCTGGCACGATTTGAACAGGTGAAAAAGTTTACCATCATACCTGAAGATTTTTCGGTTGAGAATGATATGCTGACACCAACCTTGAAACTCAAGCGTAAAAACATAATAGCGCGCTATAAAGAAGCAATAGATGCCATGTATGAAGGTGAATTATTGCTGGTTGAATAATTAAAGTAATATTGAGGTGTACACATACCATGTGAGTATGTAAAGATTACAAGTCATACTGAAATTTTAAGTCATCACAAGTTATTTTTCATCCTGAACTTGTTTTGGGATCGTACTTTAAAAAAAGATTCAGGATCAAGTTTGAGGTAATGTAAGAAAATTCCTAATTGTCTAAGGAGAGCCAAATGAAACGTTCCATACAATTTACCCAGGAACATGAAATATTCAGGCAGACAGTACGTAAGTTTTTTGAAACAGAAGTCATGCCTCATTATGATAAATGGGAAGAAGAAGGTATTGTGCCACGTGCAATGTGGAAACGGTGTGGTGAGTTAGGGTTGCTTTTGCCGTGGCTAGAAGAAAAGTACGGTGGGCCAGGTGGTGATTTTCTTTATTCTGTGATAATAGATGAAGAATTAGCTTATAGTGGTGCAAGTTCATTCATGATACCGCTACATAATGATATTGTGGCGCCATACATTCATTCATTTGGCACAGAAGAGCAAAAGATGAAATACCTGCCAAAGTGTGCCTCGGGTGATATCATCCTTGCGGTTGCCATGACCGAACCTGAGGCAGGATCAGATTTAGCCGCAATGAAAACCAGTGCAGTGCTTGATGGCGATAGCTGGATTCTCAATGGCCAGAAGACATTCATATCAAATGGCATACTGGCTGATCTAGTTGTGGTAGCAGCTAAGTCCTCAAAGGAAGCACCACCACATCAGGCAGTAAGCTTGTTTCTTGTGGAAAACGGCACTCCCGGCTTTACAAAGGGAAAAGCAATAAAAAAAATAGGACTTAAAGCACAGGACACTGCAGAGCTATTCTTTGATAACTGTCGCATACCAAAAGAAAATCTTTTAGGGCAGGAAGGCCTTGGCTTCATTTACCTTATGCAAAAGCTACAGCAGGAAAGGTTAGTGTGTGCACTTGCTTCACAGGCAGCAATGGAAAAGTGCCTTGCCATAACTATAGATTATGTTAAGGAGCGAAAGCTCTTTGGAAAACCCCTCTCCAAATTTCAGAACACACAATTTACCATTGCAGAAATGGCTTCAGAAATTGCTGTTGGTAGAAGCTTTATAGATGACCTCATACTGCATCACATACGAGGCGACGATGTAGTGAAAGAGACCTGCATGGCAAAGTTCTGGGTTTGTGAAACAGCCAAGCGGGTAGCTGACCGATGCCTGCAGCTTTTTGGCGGGTATGGCTATTGTACTGAATATCCGGTGTCACGTTTCTATGTTGATGCACGTGTTCAAACCATCTATGCTGGAACATCTGAAGTAATGAAGATGATTATCTCACGGATGATGGGTTTATAATTTAGTAGTTGACATTTATAGTAAATTGTAGTGTAATCCTTGCGTTTTTCACGATTTGTGCAAAATTTAAAAAATGTTGCATTATGGAGGTCGTTATGAATCCGGTGGTACGCAAGGGTTACACCTATTTGGCTTGGCTTTTCATTGGTGTTGATACTGCATTCTGGGGAACTATCTCCCTATTTTCCTGGTTTGTAAGCCCCAAAGGAGATCTTGCGCATTTCTGCATGCAAAACTGGTCAAAAAATATACTCTGGTTTTGTGGTATACGCTATCAGGTTGAGGGATTGGAAAACATCTCAAAGGATAAAGTTCAGATATTTGCCTCCAACCATCAGAGCTTCTTTGATGTGTGGCTTCTGAGTGCTATCATACCGGTTAAGTTTGGCTGGACAGCAAAGAAAGAGCTTTTTAAAATTCCCTTTATGGGCTGGCACATGAGCCTTTCAGGGTATATAGCTATTGACCGTAAAAATAAAGAGCGTGCCATAGCCAGCATGAAGGAAGCAGCGATTAAAATACGAAAAGGCAACCGCATTATGATTTTCCCTGAAGGTACCCGCAGCCGCACAGGGGTATTGCAGCCTTTTAAAAAAGGGCTGTTTTATTTATGCATAGAAACAGGTGTACCGATAGTTCCAATTTATATACACGGTACCTACCAGCGGCTTAAACCTGAGTCTGGTGATATTAATCCAGGAAAAGTATATGTCCTTATTGGCAAAGAGATGCCCACTGAGCATTATACTGTTGATACAATAGAACAGGCCATGGATGATTTGCGCCAGCGAATTTTAGCTTTACAAAATGAGTGCCTTGCACGGTATGGTGAAGCTGTGTAGGTTGTATAATAATTATTGAATAACAGGCATGGCGGTTCTATAATTATACACAGTATATCATAATTTTCTCAGNAGTTATAATCTATGGAAGACTTAAAAAAAGCATATCGCACCATCATGGATGATCATTTCCCTGACACCATGACGATAACCTTTGGCAACCAAACACTTGTATATAAAAAGCGTACATGGAAAATTAATGATGATGGACAGCTAATTGAGAAGGGATTGCGATATGGCGAAAATCCAGGCCAGGAAGCAGCATTGTACGAGCTTGTAAACGGAAATCTTGTACTAGGGGATTGTGCATTTATTACCCCCGGCCATTCACTGGTAAGTGGTATTGATGAATCTATGATGCTTCAGTTTGGCAAGCATCCAGGTAAAATTAATTTTACTGATATTGATAATGCTCTTAACATTTTAAAATATTTAATGAAAAAACCTGCAGCAGTTATTGTAAAGCATAACAATCCTTGCGGTGTTGCGTATGGCTCAACAATAGCTGATGCATACAACAGGGCAAACAGGGCTGACCGTATAGCAGCGTTTGGCGGATGTGTAGCATTCAACAGAGCTGTCGACAAGGAAACTGCACAGCTTGTTTCAGCAAATTACCTTGAAGTGCTTGTTGCACCTGATTTTGAGCCCGGTGTGATGGAAATCCTTTCAAAGAAAAAGGACCTGCGTATTGTGCAGATAAAGCGAATTGACAGGCTGGAAGAATACAAAACCATGCGCTTTGTTGATTTCAAGTCGCTCATTGATGGTGGTATCATTGTGCAACAATCGCCAATAAATATTGTGAATACAAAGGAAGACTTAAAACCTGCACAGGCAGAATATAAGGGTCAGATATATAAAATTGATAGGCTTCCTACAGAGAAAGAATATGAGGATCTTTTGTTTGGATGGTTTGTGGAACAGGGTGTCACGTCTAATTCCGTTCTGTATGTGAAAGATGGTGTGACTGTTGGCATTGGCACTGGAGAGCAGGATAGAGTAGGCGTTGCTGAGATTGCAGTACAAAAAGCATATACCAAATATGCTGATATCCTTTGTTTTGACAAATATGGTATTTCGTACTATCAGTTAGCATTGGAAGTGGAAAAAGGTTTGCGCAAAGAACGCGAAAAAATTGAAATAGATGAAGCGACAAAGGCTGCTAAAGGTGGTTTAATTGGTGCCAGTATGGTTTCGGATGCATTCTTCCCCTTTAGGGATGGTGTTGATGTAGGTATCAAACAAGGGATTACTGCTATTGTGCAGCCCGGTGGATCTATACGCGACTGGGAAAGCATAGTTGCCTGCAACGAAGCCAATCCAAAAGTTGCAATGGTATTTACAGGCCAGAGGGCATTTAAACATTAACATAAAATGCAAAAGCGCATTATCTGCGCTTTTGCTCATATTCCTTCATATATTCTTCTATTAAGCTACCAGTTTTATGTGGTTCTTCCTTAACAGGTTTCATACGGCGTGCTGCAAAATCAGCTATTGCTTTTACAGGTTTTTTGATGAGGTCAACAATAAGTTCAATAAAGTCACGTACAGTTGATAAAACAGTTTTTACAATTGAGGTTCTTGATCCTTTTGGAGCTGTTCGCATTGGAGTGATGCCTGAGGTAACTGATTCGGCAACATTTTTCACACCATACATTGCAGGAATTGGGTTGTAGCTATCCTTAACGTAGGCTTTCTGTGGTTTGAAGGGGACACGCTTTGGAAGGCGGCTTGTTAACACAATGTTTGTTCCCGATTCAGTAGTTTTATCGATGATGTAAAGAAATATATAATATATGTACAGAAACAGGTTGGCAAATATGGCAAAAAAGTGATACCAGATATCAAGAAATGCCCAGAATACATCAACCCATATTTTTAAAAAGTCTACAATTTTATAAAAGAAGTTAAAAAAGTTGTCCACAGTATTTACCCAGAATTGTTTTACTACACGATAGTTCATAGTATTTC
>JAOAIH010000023.1 GCA_026414805.1 Spirochaetota bacterium
TTTCTGTATATATAAACGCGGCAGTTTAAAAAAAATAAAAGATTTTTGATAAAAAATTGGCAATTTTGTAAAAAAATAAAAAAGTATGGGGTCAGAGCCAATTGGTAAAATGATACATCACGCAGGGTGCGCTGAGTACACAGAGTTATGGGAGGGATAGCAAAATTTGGGATCAGAGCCTTAATTCCTAATCTCCGTGTTCTCTGCGATCTCTGCGTGAAATATAATGATACATCACGCAGAGTGCGCAAAGTTATTGGAGAAATTTGATTTAGGGGTCAGAGCCTCAACTAAACCACAAAAACCCATACCTATTTACTTATCAGGGATAAAAGCCTAAACACTCTCCATCTCTGCGAACCCTGCGCTCTCTGCGTGAAATAAAATAATGAATCACGCTGAGGACGCAGGGTTCACAAAGTGATTGAGGGTCAGAGCCTATACAACAGACCTTATGTAATAAAATTATTCTTGAATCTCGTAAAATCCACGATATTATATATACACAAAAGAAAGCTAATGAGGCTATACTATGAAAGTCAAATTTTGGGGAGTTAGAGGCTCAATACCAACTACCCTGAGTTCTTTAACTATACGTGATAAAATAAAGCAAGCTCTCAAACTTGCAACTCCAAAAGACATTGCAAACGATGAATCTATTGATACATTCTTAGATTCACTGCCAACATCAATAGTGGGGACTTATGGAGGCAATACAACAACTCTTGAAATCAGAACTGCTTCTGACGATTTAATCATTATTGACTGTGGCACTGGTTTAAAACATCTTGGCAACGAACTATTACAAGGTGATTTTGGCAAAGGCAAAGGATTTGCCACTATTTTACTTACCCACACACACTGGGATCATATACAAGGCATACCATTCTTTGCACCTTTCTACATAAAAGGAAACCGTTTTAATATATATTCCCCCTATGATGACATCAAAGAACGTATTGAATACCAGCAGGTTTTTACTCACTTCCCAATTAACCTTGAGTACATGCTTGCTCAAAAAGAATTTTTTATTATACCAAAAGAAGGTGAAATATATATAAACGATGTCAAAATTAAGAACAAACGTATGCGTCATCCTGGAGGTTCGTTTGGTTTTAGGTTTGAAGAAAATGGAAAGTCTTTTGTATTCACTAGTGATTGCGAATTTAATATAGATGAAATTGATAAAATCGATTCATATAAAGATTTTTTTGAAAATGCTGATGTATGTGTTTTTGATACCCAGTACACCTTTGAAGAATCAATAAATAAAGTTGATTGGGGGCATTCATCAGCTTCTATCGCAATTGATATTGCTGCAATGTTCAATATCAAACGATTGATACTATTTCACCATGAACCAGATTACAATGATAATAAATTAGATGCAGTTTTATCAAATGCAAAACTCTATCTTGGAATAAATCCAGCGCGCAGGAGCAAACTTACTATTGATATTGCTCGTGAAGGAATGGAAATAGAAATATAGTTAATCAGCATTTTGCAAGCGCTCAATATCACTCAACTTGCCAATAACAACCATAACCGAATGTTCGGTTACAACATCATCAGCAGTTGGTGCTATTTTAATCTGAGCATTTTTTTCACTTACATCGTTATAATTCCCATTAGTATAATACTTAAGCCCTATAACCTGGCATCCATAACGAGTACTTAATTTCAGGTCTTTCAAAGATTTATTTATGAAACTTGCTGGTGGCTTAACTTCAAGTATACCGTACTCTTCAGTAAGGGGAAGATAGTCCATAGCATTTTTTAACGCCAGCTTACTTGCAAGGCGAATTGCCATATCTCGTTCAGGGAATACAACAGTATCAACACCAATGAGCGTTAGAATCTTGCCATGATCTTCGGAGATAGCTCTCACAATAATTTTTTGCATGCCAATTTCTTTTAAATATAATGCTATCAATATACTTGCCGCCATATCCTGTCCAATACTGATAACAGCACCGTCAAAATCACTTATGGCAAGCGACTCAAGCACCTCCCTATCTGATGCATCTCCTATTATAGCATGGCTAATAAAATCTTTTGCTCTCTGGACAAGTTCTTTATCAATATCCATGCCAAGCACTTCACAGCCATTTTCTTCAAGTGCTTTGGCTATATTAAACCCAAAGTTACCCAACCCAATAACAAAATATTTTTTCATACGCTATCCTATCATTATATGATCTTCAGCATAACGAATATTAATAGTTTTTCTTCGTAAAGTCAATGCTGATATTAATGTCAACGGTCCTAACCTACCTGTATACATAACAATACACAAAATTATTCTTTCAATTGGCAATGTTTTTGGAGTTATTCCCATGGATAATCCTACAGTACCAAATGCTGATGTCACTTCAAAAAATGACTGCAAAAATTCACCTGTTGGTAAAGTTGGGAGAGCTACAAGGATAAATGTGGCAAAAAATATAAACAAACCTGAAACTACAACAAGAGTAATAGCTCTTTCTACATTGTCAAATGCCAATGCTCTTTCCCAAACTATAATCTGCCGCAAACCTTTTAGCCGTGAAGTTAAAAACAACCACAATATTGCAAATGTACTAGTTTTTACACCACCAGCAATTGAACCTGGTGAACCACCAATGAACATAAGAAATATCAATACCAGGCAGGTAGCCTCGCGCAATCCTCCAATATCCACTGTATTAAAACCTGCAGTACGTGCAGTAACTGATTGAAAAAAAGATGCTAACAATTTTTCCTTAAAGCTCATATTTTGCAAAATGCCATTGAATTCAAGCACAAAAAAAAGAACCATACCACCAGCTATCAACAAAACCGTTGTAAAAAGCACAATACGTGTATGCAACGTTAACGTCTTCCACATTTTATTTATGTTAAGGCTTCTTGAAGTAAACAGTTCGCTCATTACTAAAAAACCAATGCCACCCAAAATAATATCAACAGCAATACTTATTACAACAATGCTATTGCTATTATAATCCATAAGGTTATTGCTGAATGTTGAAAATCCTGCATTACAGAAGGCAGAAATTGAATGAAACACTGAATGCCACACAGCATCAGGCAAAGGGAATGTTTTAATAAATTGTGTAAAAAGGATGATTGCAACTATCGATTCAATAGTAAATGTATAAATAACAATTCTTCCAAGAATATTCCTTATGGGAAGCTTTGATACTTCGCTGTACATATTTTGGAGTGTAAAACGCCATTTAATGGAAACACTTCCACCCATGAGCGATAGCAAGGCAACTGAAAATGTCATAATTCCCAGTCCACCTAACTGTATCAGCAGTATAATTACAACCTGTCCAATAAATGTAAAATCCTTTGCTGTATCAAGAACTACTAGGCCGGTAACGCATACAGCAGAGGTTGAGGTAAATAACGCATCAATGAAAGTAATAGTTTTGTTAGTGCAGATTGGGAGGCAGAGTAAAAAGGCTCCAGCAAAAATTAATACAATAAAGCTCAAAAGGACCTTATCAATAGGCGAAAGATATTCCTGTGGCTTTTTCATATACTTATAAAATAGGGTATACACTGTATACCCTTCTTTTTTGGGCGCTAGAGGATTTGAACCTCTGACCCTCTGCTTGTAAGGCAGATGCTCTCCCAGCTGAGCTAAGCGCCCCCTTTATCTTTGCTCAATATCAGTGAGCTTGCTTGATTTAAAATCTATTACATAGCGAGAAGGTATTGTAATCTCTCGCTGCGCAATAGGAGAATATACCTTCCTTTCTGATTGCTTGATTCTTGAAAAAACACCAAAACCTTTAATAGTTACCTTTTCCCCTTTTTGAACTGATGCTACAATTTCATCAACAAATCCATCAACTATCAGTTGCACTACTTCACGGGGAATACCAAATTTAAGATGTAATCGTGTTATGATTTCATGTTTGGTCAAAAAATACTCCTGCCTGCACGATTATAACGCAGCATTAACCTTCTTTGCCAAACGGGATTTCTTACGTGCAGCTGTTTTCCAATGAATTATTCCTTTGCGTGCTGCAGTATCTATTTTCTTCACAAATTCTTTGAACAAAGCAGGCACAGCTTCTTTTGACTGACTTTCTAATTGTTTACGCACCTTCTTTTCAGCAGTTCTGATAGATGATTTGACCTGCGAATTTCGCTGTCTTCGCTTTTGGTTCTGCCTGTTCCTTTTTTCCGCTGATTTTATGTTAGCCAATGTTGTACCCTCGTTACTATATGATTATTGATATAATTGCACTTTTTTAAGGATTTAATGAAATGGATATAAACAAATTCTATCACAATGTGTCAAGAATTTAATAAATTTTTTTATAAAAATAATACTATTTATAATGTATACCCAAGTTTATTGCATCAGACTACGGAATAAATTCTTATAATAATAATAGACTGTTAGCGAATAAATTTTACCTTTATTTTCAGCTATGGCAATAATTTTTGTATCATCCTTGGTAAAGGTACAGGTTGTGGTTGCACCTTCACTTTGTTTTTGGGGATATCCATATTTTTTTTCTAATTGGGCGATAGCTCCTGTAATAGAATCCATGGAGGGTTTTTGCAGATAATCAGTGACAACATATAATTTGTTATCGATAAACATGAAATCTCTTGTAATTTCGCCCGTAACCCTGACAATACTAACTTTTGTTTTATAATTTTCATCAATAGCAAGTATATAGTTAAGTAATTTGTTGGAATATCCCTGCAGTTGGCTAAGTGAATATTTTTTAAAAGGTGCTTTTTGAACATAGAGCTTTATAACATCGTTTTCATTTACTTCCCACTTCTGCACGTCAATACCAACATACGCCCATACCTGCGCTACCATACACGCAATGCTTAGCATTATCATCATGCTTACTGTTCGTTTCATAAACGATTACCTGCTCCAATCCAACGATTATTATTAAATATCATCCAATTGATAATTAATGTCAAACATTTTTCTTGTTCACACCTTTTATCACGCGTGAGGGATACGAAGGGTGCCTTTTGGCAGCCACGGGCGCGCTGCAGCTATTATGTAAACACATTGCGCCCGTGGCCGAAGGCTTTAAGCCGAAGCCCGTAGTAGCCCGACCCCGTTAGGGGGCACGCCCTGAAAAAATTAATAAATAGATGTTTACAATTATCAATGATGGAGCGTTTTTTGGGATAGCATGTGAAGCTGGTACTGGTCACCACGCTTCAATTTGTGGCGAAAATTGGTGGATTCATCGGCAATTATTTTTTTAATGTATCGTATATTCCTGTTTATTGCCACCATATACAGATTGCTGTGAATGCCATAGTGTGTATCAAAATGGTAAAGACAATATTGCTGTACATTGAGCAGCGTGCTTTTCATGCGTTTAACTGTCATTACATAAAAATCAACGGTCTTACGGATTATATCATATTCGGTAGCATATCCAGGGATGCCTGCTTCCTTGAATTCATAATATAAAAAGAGCAGTTTTTCCAGATACTCCCTATCGGACATCTGACCTAAAAGGTCAGCGGTACCCATCATTGCTCCAGCCAGTGTATGTTCCTTTGAAACAAATTCCATGGTTTCAAATTTTGCTGAAAGGCCTGTTGATTGTATACATAAAGAAATAATAGGGATAAATTGTTCATCAATACCCAATGTTTTATAATGTTTCTTTAAAAAATCAACACTTCGTTGAACATGGACTGCAGTATATTTTGCTCCAGTTCCTTCGGTATCCCAATCTTCTTGAATATAGCCAACATCATGAAGGAGCGATGCCAAAATTAATGAATATGCCATATCCTGTGCAAGGATTTTTCGCTTTATATTATATCCATCAAGTATCCGTATTGCAGCAACGGTAGCATCGACAGTATGTTGAAAATCATGGTATTGCGTATTACACTTTTGATATCCTGGGAATTTGCCTTCAAATAAATTCTGTATGTGAAAAAAACATGAGGAGATTTTTTCAAAACCTATATAATATTTTGAATAAATTTTTCTGATTTCTTCAAGGGTTTTTACATGGTCATGAGTATTAAGCAATTTTGACAGCTGAAGTTGCTGCATACTTTCCTCCAATGTGAGAATATTTATATTATCTTTTAATTTATAAAAAAATGCAAAATTTTTTCTTTTTGTATGATTAAAAAAATTTATATAGTCAAGACAAATACACAAAATTCAAGTTTCTACCTTTATCGCCTCTTCTGTGCGAAAAAAAATCATTATTATTCTGAAATGTACATAAATTTGATATAAATATATGCAAATCAGGAATGCCACACTGCAAGGCTGAATCTTTAATATGTTGCCACATATTTAAGTACAGTCTCCCGTCTCTTTTAATGACATACCCATCAAATTGAGAGGCAACATCCTGTCCAATTTCATACGATTGAGGTCCAATTGAAGGTAGTATTAGAACATATAATGACTCCGGGCGTGAACCTTTTTTAATCATTAACTGAATGCCTTCCCTTGTAATATTCTGCGCACAACCCCTCCATCCTGAATGCAGCGCTGCAACTACTCCATTTTCAGCATCAAACAATATTACTGGCACACAATCTGCTGTGCGTATAACAAGGCAAACACCATGTACCATAGTTAAAAATCCATCAGCCTTTGCTACAAATGGTTCATCTATACGGGGATGCTGATATATTTCAACAATATCACAGCCATGCACCTGATCAAGCATGACGATATGTTCTGGCAAAATCCCGGTAGCTTTATATATAAGCATCTTTTCATTGCTTCGTATTTCAACCATAGTGCTGTTATAATCAACCCTATTGGCAGCCTTTGCAATGATACCTGCCTGTAATCCACACAATCCATAAATTCTATAAATGTGTTGTGAGTCCTTAACAAGATTTATCATAGATACGTTCACAATGATATTGGATATTGTTTTCTTTTTCTATACCCTACTATTTTTTTATACCCTGCTTTTTTTATAAGACTCAATGCCTCACTGAAATTATATGCCACTTCCTCAGGTGCATGAGCATCTGAACCCAATGTGATTGGGACATTGTATTCATACATCTTCTGGATTATATCAAAGGAAGGGTACACTTCATTAACAGGTTTTCGCCATCCTGAAGTATTTATCTCAATGGCTGTTTTTTGCCTAGCAGCAAGTTGCAATATTGGATCTATGTGTTTACTCATATCAGCTGTTGCCCTATAGCCAAACTTTTTTACCAGGTCAAAATGCCCAACAATATCAAACAACCCTGTAGCAACCATATCATACACAATACGATAATAATCTTGATATACCTTATTTATATCCCGCCTGGTATATTCTTCAATAAAGGATGGGTGGTCAAATGGCCAGTCGCCAATAAAGTGGCATGAGCCCACAATGTAATCTATTCGCCTGTCATGTAAAAAGCGCGTTTCAAACGTAGGATGCAATGGATAATCCACTTCAAAGCCAATCTTTACTGCCACTGGATATTTATCACATAATTTATATAACATCAAAACATATTCTTCAGCTTCTTCCGGCTCCATAGTGATGTTTTGTCTAAGTAGCAGGGGCAGTGGTGCATGGTCTGAAAAACCAATTTCATATAAATCTGCTTCTATTGCTTTTTCAATATAGTCTTGCGGTGTACCTGAAGCATGGTCGCACAGGTAAGTATGTACATGATAATCAACCATTGATATTAATATCCATGACGTTTATAAAAGAACGATATCTCATCCAATGCAGTCTGCAGTTTTGATGTTGTATCACATCGCAATAAAAACTTGTCAACTTTATCTGAATAAGAAGCTTCTATAAGCGATAGCATATACCACAACGGTGGAATGAGATATGGATCATTTTCATTATTTTGAGTGGTAATGACTTTTGACTGTAATAAATGAGCCAATGGTGTAAATTCAGCAAACTGAGCAAACCGTGACGTTTTTAATGAATAAAAGTGTGGCTGATGGAGATAGATAACCAGAATCTTTTTTTTATGGAGATATAAAGCCATAAGCTCAACATTGCCAAGCACTACATGACGTGGACGTATAACAATCTTTGCAACATTCTCCAGATCGCTTACAAATGGATACAACGACAGTAAAAATCTGAAATAGTCAGGTGATTTGAGTAATACCTTATGATGATTATATTGAATTCTAGGATAAATAATTTCCACAGCAACATGCTGCTTTTTGTATATATCTTTTAGATATAATGAATCAAATCGGTTTGCCAAAAGATTGTCAATATCAGTAGTAATATCATTATCGATATCACTGATTTCCATCTGCATATTATCAAATATTGGTGGCCTGTATTCATGTGATTCATATATATCAAACATAAAAACACCTAATACTCAACCATAGTACGTGATGACAATAAAAAGCACATCAAATATTCTTCAAGCGTTTTTTTGGGGCCCTGTAACCTGGAACGAGCCCTAAACCTAGAATTGATTTTTCGGTCCCTGAACGATCTGTACAACTCTCTGGGATCCTGTCCCTGATACTCCGGGATATGTGTTTTTTGCAAAATTGATGGCAATTCTTCCCTACACACAGTCATTTTATTATGTTTTTCAAGATAATCTCTTACAAAAACTATCTCCTCATAACTTAGATCAAAAATAAACTCTTCAACAGCATATACCTCATCTTCAGTTATTGTATCACGCTGCAAATAATCAAGCCATAATGGTGATGTATGTTCGGAAAGCATGCACAATTCGGCAAAACCCATCATAGTACCAAAGTTTGGAATAAGACGTTCCCGTGCTTTCCACAAATTTAGTAGTATTGGTGCAAATTCAGCTACTCCATAATCAAGCCTGTGCTCCCATGTGCGTGCCAAAAGATATGCTGCATTGTGGCGTATATTCTGAGACAGAGCATCATCCTCTATTATCGAAGTGTAAACTTCTTCAGCTGTCAACATAAATACATTGGATGCAATACAGGAAAGTAGCATATCAAGGAATGAAACATATTCTTGTTTATCACGTATAATATACCACAGCATTATAAAAAAATTGATCTTTGCAATGGTAAATGCACGCCCTAAGATTGCTTTAGTAGGTATATGCAAAATCATATCCGGTATAGATTTTGAACATAACTTGTCAAGTAAGCTTTCCATAGTTCTTTTCTGATTACTCAGCCGCTGAGGATCCAGCAAAGAAGGATACATGGATATGGAGGCAACTAAACTGCGCAACGCTTCCGTATGTTTTTCTATAAGAGTATACTCTGAATAATACTTATCCTTAATTGCATTCTTTAATTGTGCAACGAGATCTTCTTCTTCTTTTGTAAATATGATGATGTCCTCAGTGCTCACGCAAACCACCCTCACCTATAATTAAATCCTTTTACAAAATTTTGTCAATATTTAATTTTTTTTAATTGTCTATAATTGCAAAGTACCTTTACTGTGATAAAGGTAATACACTACTTACAAAGACATACATTGTTATACATTAGATATAATGTTACCTTGAAACATTGTTTGTGTGAATAGTTCACCAAAGCCAACCCTATAAATAAAAAAGACGATCCCTTACGGAACCGTCAATATCATTAGCGGATTATGTTGGAAGGTAACTACTCACTGAGTAGCATCACTATTTATAATACAAAAACAGAAACAAAGAGTCAAATAAAAATTTAAAAAATTTTAGAAAGAAGTACCATGATATCATCTTTTATAAGCATAAAAAACACTATAAAGAGAATAAATGGCGACACAAATTTAATCATGAATGCCCATAGTTCTTTAAGCGAAATAATCCGTGTATCCGGGTCAAGTTCATGAATGGTATTTTCCAGTCCATATTTCCACCCCAAACAAATAGCAATAAAAAACCCTCCAATTGGAAGCATGTAATTTGATGTTAATTTATCCATAAAATCAAAAAACGTATTGTTGAGTATTGTAAATTCGCGCAAAGTTCCAAATGATAGAGCTGAAGGTATTCCTAATAAGGTGATTATGCTGCCCATAATAAGAACAGCTTTATTTCGGCTCCATCCTTTTTCATCGGTAATATATGCAACAACAACTTCAAGCAAAGAAATTCCTGAAGTAAGTGCAGCAATGAAAAGAAGTACAAAAAACAAAAATTCAAAAAACTGACCCAGAGGCATACGGGCAAACACTGCTGGAATTACATGAAATATAAGCCCTGGACCTTCTTGGGGCGATAGCGACATCGCAAATACTGAAGGAAAAATTGCAAGCCCTGCAAGGATTGCAACTAATGTATCAAGCACCACTATCCACAATGCTGAATGCAAGATTTTATCTTTTCGCGAAAGATAGCTTCCGTAAGTAATCATTGCACCCATACCTAAGCTTAAACTAAAAAAAGACTGCCCCAACGCCGAAAGTACAGAATCTATTGTTATCTTTGAAAAATCGGGATTTAAAAAGAAAATAATTCCTTCAAGACTCCCTTCCATTGTTATGCCACGAACAATGAGTACAATTAAAATCAAAAACAACATGGGCATCAGAATTTTGCTCCACTTTTCAATACCATTTTTTATACCTTTTATAACAATATACATGCATGAAAGCATAAACAATACATGATACAATATTGAAAGATACGGATTGGCAACATACTCCTTAAACACCACTGCTGCCTGGGAAGTTTCAGTAACAGTAGACATGGATCCAGTTATACTTTTTACTATATACCCTATTGTCCATCCACCAACAACACTGCAGAAAGACAAGATAAAAAATCCCGATAGTACCCCTAAATACCCAACAAATTCCCATGTTGTACCACCCGCTATTTGCTTAAATGCACCAACAGGGTCTTTTTCTGTATGGCGCCCTATTACAAGTTCGGCAATCATTATTGGCAAACCCAATATAAGTACTGAGACCAGATATACAAACACGAAAGCTGCTCCTCCATTTGCACCTGTAACATATGGAAATTTCCATACATTACCCAACCCAATTGCAGAACCAGCCGCAGCCAGCACAAATCCAATTTTTGAGCCCCAGTGTTCCCTATTTGCCATTAGTGTTCCCTCCTAAATGAAATAAACTACTTTGCACATTCTTATGTTATCTTCATGTATTCACTTAGAATAAAAGTAATTATCGAACAAAAAAAACTCATACGCTACACTTATGACCTGTAAACAAACAATATCAACCTTATCCAACGATGTATAGTAAAAATCTACTATTGTAACTTTTGTAACTTTTTAAATACTGTAACTACAGGCAAAATAGATTGCTATATGATTAATATTGCAATATTTTTTTTAAATTCTAAAATTTGCAATAACTAACAAGCACTATCCTTTTATTCCAATAGTTCTTGACACTATCTATACACAGCTTTATGTATGAATTGTCTTAAAATTGATATATACTTTGCATTATTAGCATTGAGGGAATATGATAATTTTTTTAGGATTACTATTTATATTATTTATGACCGCTTCTGTTTTCAGTATACTATCGGTCCACAGGGATATTCCCGCATATATTTTTATTACCAAATTATCCATGGCAATTATACTGATTGTACTACTAATAGGTGGTTTTATTATCGCAGATAGATTTATTAATAATTTTAATTATTTTCATATTTCATTATTCTTTTATTTAATAATTATTTTTTTAACTGTCTTAATACTTTACATGGCGTTTTCTAAATGGAAAAACGATTTCAGGTCCATAAGTGCAATACTTGTGCCTATTACTACAATTTTATATACGTTTTCATTGTTCTTTTATACCTCACCACGATATATGATAGTTGATCCCGGTCATAACTTCATGATTTTTCATATAATACTTGCATTACTGGGAGAGGTGCTATTCTTTATAGGGTTTGCTTCATCCATTCTTTATATAATTGTATCTTGGCAACTACAAAAAAAATCCTCTTTGCAATATGTCAATCGATTGCCAAGCCTTACTGTATTAAGCAATTTAACAGCCTTTTCACTGTCTCGTTCATTGTTCTTCTTCAGTGCTGGAATTATTTTTGGCATTATCATGGTTGTTCAATTTTATGGTACCATTTCATTTGGCACACCAAAAGAAATATTAATGTATGTAGCATGGGGGGTACTTTTTATATTGTGGATTTTGAGCAAATCACACCTTACAAGCAATTATTATCTCAGTATTATTACTATAGTATCATTTGTTGTTTTACTGACTGTTTTTATTGCTGGCAATGTTATCATTACCACCGGATTTCACAGCTTCAGGTAACTTTCCGTGAAAGAATATGTACCACACATTGGCATGGTAGGCATGAGCCATAAAACGGCTCCGGTTGAAACACGTGAGTGTTTTGCGTTTGATCCTAACGCACTGGATTTGTTTGTACAAAACGCAAAAGATGCTAATATTCTTGAAATGGTATACATTGCAACCTGCAACAGAATGGAATTGTACTATGTTTCTTCAAATATTGAAGAAGCAACTCAATCAGTATTACGGCTTTTAGAGCAATTTGCCGGATTAACCCGTGAACATTTTGAACCAGTATTATATAAAAAATATCACAAGGAAGCAGTACGGCACCTGTTATGCGTTGCCTCATCGCTTGATTCAATGGTTGTTGGCGAAAATGAAATTGTTGGTCAAGTCAAGGAGTGGTACAGGTGGGCAACACAACATAATGCAACAGGTACTATCTTAAATAAGCTATTTCACCAGGCATTCAGAACTGCAAAACGTGTGCGCACCCAAACTGAGATTGCTCGCAATCCTTTATCTATTGCATTTATTGCCGTGGAACTTGCAAAGAAAATATTTGAAGATCTTTCCAAACAATCTGTCCTTTTAATTGGTGCCGGTGAGATGGCTGAACTTATCTTGAAATACTTAACAAAATTTAAGATTGGATCTATAACACTGGCTAACCGTTCATTACATAATGCTCAACGAATTGCCAATGAAATAAACCGTGATGCGACCATAATTACACTTTCAGAAATTATTGAAACTATCCCCACTGTTGATATAATAATAACCTCAACAGGGGCTCATCACTTTATGTTGACAAAAGAGATGATACAGGAAGCAGTAAAAAAACGTACACAGCCACTTTTTCTTATTGATATTGCCGTTCCACGGAATATTGAACCTGCAGCAGGCGCAATACACGATGTATTTCTTTATAACATTGATGATTTAAAATCCATCGCTGATGAAAATCTAAAAAGTCGCCTCAACGAAACTAAACTAGCTCTTGAAATGATAGATGCCGATACTGAAGAATTCATGAACTGGTACGATAGCCTGCAGATAGTACCATTAATTACAAAAATACAACAAACCTTTGAAACTATCCGGAATGAAGAGCTCAAAAAATACCGACGCCGTAAACTCAAGCATTTAGATGATAGCGATTTTGAAATCATCGAAGAGCTCACTCGACAGATTATGACAAAGACACTTCATATACCTATTTCGTATATTAAAGAGCTTGGAACTAACTATCACACAAAAGAAGCAAGGGAAAAAGCAAAGCTATTGCGGGAGATTTTTAAATTATGAATGGCCTTCGCCTTATATTCTGGGAGCTCACAAAGCGCTGTAACCTGCGCTGTGCACACTGCAGAGCTGAAAGCTTTGACAAAGAATACATCAATGAACTGACAACTGAACAAATTTGTTCAGTCATTGATACTATTGCCAGTAACTATCGCCCCATTATAGTGTTAACCGGTGGTGAGCCATTATACCGTAAGGATTTATTTGATATTGCACGCTATATACATTTCAAAGGGTTACCGATAGCACTTGCAACCAATGGCACACTTATAGACAATACTATTGCACAACAAATCAAAGACGCTGGATTCCAGCGTGTAAGTATTTCCATTGATGGCCCTGATGCACATACCCACGATTCTTTTAGAGGAATACCTGGTTCATTTGATAGTGCGCTTAAAGGCGCACAGTTTTTATTTAAAGCGGGTGTTCCATTTCAATTCAATACAACCATCACAAAGCGAAATGTTGCCACTATTGATGCGATATTGCAACTTGCCAAAGCCACACATGCTGCTGCGCTGCATGTGTTTATGCTGGTGCCGGTTGGTTGCGGCGTTGAAATTGCTGATACTGATATGCTTTCAAAAGAACAGTACGAAGAGGTGCTGCGCTCCCTTTACTATAAAACCAAAGAAGCAGGTATTGAATTTAAAGCAACCTGTGCACCACACTACTATCGCATCATACGCCAGGAGGCAAAAAAAGAAGGCAGGCAACTTACCTTTGAAACTGATGGGCTTGCAGCAGTGACACGCGGGTGCCTTGCAGGAAGTGGAGTATGCTTTATTTCGCACAGAGGCGATGTGCAGCCCTGCGGATATTTACCGATAGTAGCAGGCAATGTATTGCAGACATCATTCAATCAAATCTGGGAAGCCTCCGAGCTTTTTGCCAATTTGCGCAACCTCAATCATTTAAAAGGTAAATGCGGCATATGTGAATATAAACCATTTTGCGCAGGATGCCGTGCACGTGCCTACTATGAAACCGGTGACTATATGGACGAAGAACCTTACTGTATGTATCAGCCAAAGAGGATGTCCAATGTGTGATGAGAAGAAACTGTTAAAAACAATACAGATTGAGGTACCACTTACTCAAAGGCCTTTTAACACAATTGCGCACATGTTAGGCACTTCCGAAGATGAAATACTTTCAACACTTACACGATTAAAAGAACAAAATGTATTGCGAAGCATTGCAGGTATTTTTAACGCAAAACTATTGGGCTATCAGTCAAATCTGGTGGCGTTTGCAGTACCTGAAAAGTCAATTGAGCAGGCAGTACGTGTGATTAATCCTTTACCAGGAGTAAGCCACAACTACCTGCGCGAAGGCGAGTACAACATCTGGTTTACGTTAGCGTTGCCACAAGAAGCTGATTTTGTTGCATTCGTTGAACGATGTGCCACACAGGCAGGTGCAACAAAATTTAATATTTTCAAAGCGGACAAAATGATAAAATTATCTGCACGATTCACTGAAGATGACTCCATAAATACAAGCGATATTCAGTTCAATATAAAAACAGGTGAATCCATAGAAATAAATGAAACAGTAAAAAAAACAATACAGGTGTTACAGCATGACCTTCCACTTGTTTCTGAACCTTTCAGGGCGATAGTAAATGAGAGAAAGATCCCTATTACAGTAGAAGAGGTTCTTGCAACAGGAACACGCTTGCGTGATGCCGGCGTGATGCGCTCATACCGTGCAGTGGTGCGACATCATACATTAGGCTACGTTGCTAATGCAATGACCGTGTGGAAAGATAATGGCAATGCAGAGCACATTCTGCAGGAGTTTTCAAAAGAGCACGCTATTTCACACCTTTATATACGCAGTTCATTGCCTCATCCATGGGAATATCCAATATTTGCAATGGTTCATGCAAAAAGTGAAGAAGAATTGGCTGATATCATTAAAAGGCTTCATGCAATAGCAGAAACTGATTACAGGAGCTATCGCTCATTAAAAGAATTTAAGAAGGAACGGGTAAAATATTTTGAGGATTATACGTCATCCTGATAAATATTATGTATATGTCATTATGAGCAGTAATTTCATCTCATCCTGAGCCAAAGGCAAAGTATTGTGTTGTTCCATTACGAGATTCTTCAGCACTTCGTGCTTCAGAATGACATTGTGAAATTCTATTGTTGATGGAGAATATACAATGATTGATATAGGCAAACTGTACTGCGCAGGCTCTTCTACGGGTGATGGGCTACGCTACGGCACAGAAGCAACTGCAGATGCCCACGGCAACAGGCCACACACACGCGTGGAACTTGCTAGCCAGCGCCGTCCAATTGTGGTGTGGAATGTGACGCGCACCTGCAATTTAAACTGTGTACACTGCTACACTGATTCGCACAACCGCAAATACGATGAGCTAACAACAGAGCAAGGTTTAAAGCTTATCGATGATTTAGCTGCGTTTAGTATCCCTTCACTGCTTTTTTCTGGTGGAGAGCCATTAATGCGCAAAGATCTTTTTACACTTATTGAACGGGCGGCTGATAAAAATATACGCCCTGTGCTTTCTACCAACGGGACACTAATTGACAGGGACAAGGCACGCGCAATGAAAGATGCAGGCATAGTATATGTGGGCATTAGCCTTGATGGTATGGAGGATGTAAATGACAGATTTCGCGGCGTTGATGGCGCATTTAAAAAAGCAATGAAGGGGTTTGAACACTGCATAGCAGTAGGACAGAGAGTTGGACTGCGACTGACATTAACACGACGCAACTTTGAAGACCTACACCGTATCTTTGATTTTATTGAAAAAGAGGGAATTAACCGCGCATGTTTTTATCATCTAGTGTACTCGGGTCGTGGGGGTAACCTTTTTGCTGATGATTTAACATACTCCCAGCAGCGGAAAGCACAGGACATCATCATTGAACGTACCAATGACTTTTTTACCCGCGGACTTGACATTAATATTTTAACTGTGGATAATCATGTTGATGGAGTGTATTTGTATTTAAAGCTTTTGCAAAAAGATGAAAAAAAAGCACACAAAGTAAAAGAACTGTTAACATGGAATGGCGGAGGTGCATATTCAACAGGTGTGGGAATAGCTAACATTGATTTTGTGGGAAACGTGCACCCCGATCAGTTTTGGCAGGATTATACATTTGGCAATGTGTTAGAGCGCTCATTTGCTGATATATGGATGGATGAATCAGACCCGCTTATGAAAGGGTTAAAACATAAATCCCACTATATCAAAGGGCGCTGCAGGCTGTGTCAGTATAAATCAATGTGTAATGGTTCAATGCGAGTGCGCGCATACCGAGTGTTTGGCGATCCGTGGGCACCAGATCCACAGTGCTACCTTACCGACGAGGAAATTGGACTTACAAAAGAAAAAATTGATGAATTAAAACAAAGTGGCGAGTATTTTGAAATGCCGTCCGAATTAAAAAACTAGGATATGCTATGCTGTATCCAATAATGTATAACATAAAGGGAAAACGTGTTGTTGTTATAGGCGGTGGTCAGGTTGCATTACGCAAGGTAAAAGATCTGACAAGCGCAGGCGCACACGTTGTGGTGATAGCTCCTTACATTCATCATGAGCTAGAAGAATTTGCAGCCACACACACTTCGGTCACTATTGAAAAACGCTCATACCAGTACGGAGATTGCAAAGGTGCTACGTTAGTTTTTTCTGCAACAAATAATAAAGAGATAAACCGGAAAGTTTTTGATGAAGCTTTAGCATTGAACATTCCCATAAACGCTGTTGATGATCCTGACAATTCATCATTTTATGTACCATCGTTTTTTACGCGCGGTTTGCTTCTTGTTGCTGTTTCCACTGGTGGTGCTTCTCCGGCTATGGCAGCTAAAGTAAGAAGGCTGATTGAGCAAAGCATCCCACAGGATATTGAAATAGTGCTTGATGTAATGAATGAAATAAGACGAATCTTAAAACAAGATTTTGCACATCTTGAAGTGACAAAACGAAGTGATATTCTGAAAGCGATAGCTAATGATGACACACTTGTAGAACAGGCCAAAGAAGCATATAAAAAAAATACCCTGCGTGAATTTTTGAATAAAATGATCAATAAATAATGCTTGATTTTATTTTTTGGAATATACATATTAATCTGCATTGAAGGGCTTACCACAGCAATTGTGTACTATGAGGTAGTAAATATATGAATATTACACAAGAGATAAAAGACAAAGTGCTCATTATATCAATTGAAGGGGAATTAATATCGCCTCAAGCTCTAGATACTGATAAAAAGATAATTTCTATAATTGAAAAAGAAAAAAAAGAGCGAGTAATCCTCAATCTTTCAAAGGTTGATTTTATTGATTCTACAGGCCTAGGTATACTTGTTTCAATACGATTGTATTGTAAAAAAAACAAGATCATGTTTGCAACTGTAGGTGTAAATGAAAAGATAAAGCGAACATTTACAGTAACCGAAATGACTTCATTTTTAAATATACACGATTCATTAGATAAGCTTTTGTAAATTATATATTTTACCAAAAATAGCATTACAGTGTAATCAATTCAGGTGCCTGCTGCCATGGCTTATGCTGTCTCCATGACTCAATCCACGAAGGGGGCATTACAAGTGATAATGATGATATATCAGCAATATATTCAAACAAAGAACTTCGTTCAATGATAACATTACTTGAAAGAACCGGAAATGATGCATAAAATTCATCCCTAATCAGGGGCAACACAATGTCACTGTCATTCATGATGCTGCCACCAAGAGAAATATATTCTGTATCAAACAGCGCATTCAATGATGCAAGGCCTCTTGCCAAATTACGGGCTGCGTTGTGTATAATTTCTATGGCCTTACTATCCCCTTTTCTATAGTTGTCAAAAACTTCTTTTGCAGAAGAAACGCCGTACTGGCGGGCAATTGCAGTACCACTTGCAATTGATTCCAGATCACCAAAATTGCCACATCCGCACTGTGGGCCATTTTGGGCAACATAGATATGTCCAAAATGAGGTGCATTGCTGTTTTTGCCTCTTATCAGTTTACCATCAACATAGGCTCCTGCTCCAATGCCAGTACTCCAGGTAACGTATACCAGATTATCATATAGCCTTCCAGTCCCAAAGAGCTTTTCGGCAACTACTGCTGCCACACAGTCATTTTCAATAATACAATTAGGATATAAATCTGTTAAGAATTCTTCAATAGGGATTGATTTCCAGTTATTAGGAAGCCGGCCGCTATCGGTTAAACCACCACAAAGATTTGGTGCTACTATTTCTTTAAACGAACCTTTCAGCTGAAAAGGACTGCATGTGGCTACCCCAACTGACATAATTTCATCATATTGAATACTAGCATACTCCGCAGCCAATTGAACAAGTTTAAAAACTTGTTTTGGAATGGCAAGCGGATCCCCTGCCAGCTGCGTATGTTGATACACACGGGCTCGTATGCCTGCTGCATCTGCCACTGTTACAATTATCTTTGTTCCACCAATATCTACACCAGCAATATAGTCACGCATTGTAATTAGCCTTACCTTTTACAGATATGGTGGTTGCAAAAATGCCACCACGTGGAGCCCATTTAATCTCTACCTTGAGCCATACAGGTTTTACTGCATCAAATAAATCCTGCGCAATAACATCAGTGACAAATTCCTGCCAGATTGACTTATTGCGCCATGCACTTAAATAATTACGAACGGATTTACTTTCAAGAAGTAGTTTTTTTGGCTGATAGGTTATAATGAGAGTACCCTGATCATGCCTTCCTGAAATGGGGCATACACTCTGAAATTCAGGGTATTCCCATTGTACCAGAGGGAGATGGCCCTGTGCAGGTATGGTATCAAAGGCATACCCTTCAACTTTTTCAATGTGTGCATCTTTTGCTTTTGAATAATCTGTCATAATCAAACCTTCACTTTATTCAGTAAACATGTACGAAATTACTACAACATACACACTTTATCAATTAATTTTTTTTTAGCATTGCTCTTTCTCTGCTCAATTCCAACCATCAGGGAGTAATACAGTTTTTTGACACTTTAGAATAATAAAATACTTTTATTTTACTATTATAATTGCATGAATTTATTATAATATTATCTTGACTTTTAGCAATCATTTTTACATTGTACCTGGCAAAATTGATGATGAACGATAATATCCATTAAATGAGATTTCCTATGGATACAAGTTGGAATAGCAATACACATTTGATAACACGATAATTCTATTTATGGAGTACTACTATGCCTGGTAAAAATATTATTCGTTGTGCTGCTGTAACAATAGTTATACTGTTTTCAACAGCTCTGTTTGCTCAGGATTCTGTTGATCAGACATCACAACCACAAAGTGCAACAACTACTTCAATAGTTACCGATAGTAACTGGCCAACAATTCCAACCCTGGCAATGTTTGTTGCTGTACCCACCATTACATTAATTTATGGTATGGAAACATGGGACTGGGGAGAACAAAATGAATGGCGATGGGCACATGAAGGTTTTTTTGGCCAGAATACAGATTCCGGCGGAGCTGATAAAATAGGCCACGGGTGGGCGCATTATTTGGCATTTAGAGTTTTTCATAATTATTATGATTGGTCAGAAAAAGGCAAAAGCACTAAATGGATTTATTCAATTTCTACAGCTACATTTTTAGGTGTTTTTATTGAAGTTGGCGATGCGTTTACCGGCAAATATGGATTTTCGTACGAAGATGTTGTTGCAGATATGGCTGGTATAGGCCTTGGAATACTCCTTGAATATTCCCCTACTCTGGATTCTCTTATTGGCTTCAGCTGGCAATACTGGCCAACGGAAAGCTATTTTGACCGATGGGGTAAAAATCCTTTACATATGACCAGTGATTACAGTGGGGCAAAATATGTTTTTAATTTCAGATTAGCAGGCCTACAAAATTTAGGTATAAAAATCCCAACCTTTATGCGTTATATACAGTTTGATATAGGCTATTTCACTCGGAATTATGTTCGATGGGATAACACAACTGCTGAACCTTATAGAAGCATGTATTACGGAATATCACTAAATTTTATGGAAGTAGTAAAAGACTTCTTTGAAAACCCTGAGAGCAAACCAAGCAAAATTTTGCAACAACCATTTAAATACTACCATATTCCAGCAGGATACTTTGTAGAAGATAAAATATAATTTTATAAAATTATTTATAGTAGATGAATAAGACCGCTTTGCTCCTTAAAATGGATACGACAACAAAGCGGTTTTTTATATTAATAATACCACCATGTCAGCAAATTTTGCCGTCACTATCTTTTATAATAATTTTTAGTCTAACCAGAAAAATATTGCTTATAAATGTTTTCGTAATGCTTTTGGTGGTGGCCCCCAGTAAAATTTTAAGCAATGTATCCCATTTTCTCTGTAAAAATCAAATGTGTATGACCTGTTAACATAATAACTGGGGATATTATCAGGATAGTTATCGGTATTTATTTTTTGCAACTGTTGCTTGAAATATAAAAAAAATTCATCAATTATATTATCCACACAGAAAGCAATAATATTGGCTAATGACATTTTCCATAGCTTCTTAACATCAAGCAAGAACTCATATTCCGACTGATACAACATTAGATGAACTCTGCGCCATGGATTTCCTGTGTTGCGCTTACGGTATGCAATTCGTGTAAATGCAACATATTTTCTCTTTTCTTTTTTGGCTGCATACATAACCATATATGCTATAAACGTACGTAACGGAAGCGATATTTGTTTAGAATATTCTTCAATAATGGCCAGCTGTTGTAACGATATGCATGTAGTAGTTTCGAAATACATGGTTTCCTCCCAAAGATTATTTATATACAACCATTTTTTATTAATATCCAATACATATAAATGAAATAAAATAATTTTCTGTCAATAACAAGTTTAAATTTATAACTTTGGACTCATTTTTTACTTTTATTCAATATCTTGATTGACATAAAGTTTTACTTTATTCTATTATTACTCATAAATAATTTTATTGTAATAATACATTTAGTTGTTTTTGCCGTAAACGCCAATCACTACATTACACAAATTTTATGTTTCAAGGAGATACTATATGCAGGAAATTATTGGAACAAGTAACAAGGTCATTGAAGTTGACTTAACTTCACAATCCTACCGCGAAATCCCAATATCCGAGAAAGACCTAGAATTATATCTTGGCGGCAAAGGATTGGGTTTAAAACTTTTTTACGATAGGGTGCCAGCAGGGATTGACCCTCTTTCTGCGGAAAACGAATTCATTGTCATGACAGGTGTATATTTGGGTACCGGTGCACCATGTGCTGGACGTTTTGCAGCTGTCACAAAATCGCCATTAACAGGCCTTATGGGAACTGGCTCTTGTGGAGGACCTTTTGGCATGGCATTAAAAACATCTGGATGGGATGGGCTTATTGTCAAGGGTAAAGCAAAGGCACCAGTGTATATTGTCATAAGTTCAAAAGGCGTTGAATTCAAAGATGCAAAAAAGCTCTGGGGAAAAGACACGCAGACTGTTCAAAAGGCTCTTGAAAATGAAGGCAGTGGTGCACTTGTCATTGGTCAGGCTGGTGAAAACAAAGTGCTCTATGCCAACATTTGTTCTGGACATAGGTTTTTGGGCCGTTGTGGCATGGGTGCAGTATTGGGCTCAAAAAATTTGAAAGCGATAGTTGCTAAAGGAAATGAATTCAAAATTTTGCCAAAAAATCCCAAAAAGTTTGATAAAGCGCGCAAAAAAACCCTTAAATTTATAAACCGAAATCCAATTACCTCGGTATCATACCGCCAGTTTGGGACAAATGCAAATGTGAATCTCAACAATGCTGGAGGATTATTGCCAGTTCGAAATTTTACCGGCGGTTCGCATGGAGAAGCACATAAACTATCTGGTGAAGAGATGGCTGAACGCTTCGATACTAAATTTTCTACATGTAAGCCATGCGCTATTCTGTGCGGTCACAAAGGAAACATTGATGGTGAAATCAAGCAGATACCAGAATACGAAACTATCGGAACATTTGGATCTAATTTAGAGATATTTGACCCTGTTGCTGTCAGCCATTTTAACGAACTATGTACAAAATACGGCCTTGATACAATATCAACTGCCGTCACAATTGCCTGGGCAATGGAAGCTACTGAAAAAGGATTAATCAAAACTGATCTTAGATTTGGATCACCAGAAAATGTGGCAAAAACAATAACCGATATAGCTTTTAGAAGAGGATTGGGAAATGATCTTGCCAACGGCACCAGGAAACTATCGCAAAAATATGGCGGAGCAGATTTTGCAATTCAGGTTAAGGGGCTGGAAATGGCTGCCTATGATCCGCGAGGTGCATGGGGACAGGCATTAAGCTATGCAGTAGCAAATCGTGGCGCCTGCCACCTTTCCACTGCAAGCTTTGCCGTAGAAGTATATCTCAATATGCATGATCCTTTCTCACTTAAAGGCAAAGGTTCCATGATAGCATTTTTAGAAGATGTTACCTGTGCTATTAATTCCATGCATATATGCCAGTTCACTGCATTTGCAGTAGAACTTGAGCCATTTGTAGTGAAATATACACCAACATTTCTGCTTAATCCAATGGTAACCTATCTTAATCCAATTGCAACAAAGTTTATGGATGTGAGCCTATGGCCAGAAATGTGGTCAGGTATTACCGGTAAACCAATGGGAATGTTTAAGTGGATAAAAGCAGGAAGAAGAATCCATGTGCTTGAACGTTATATGAATACCCGAGAAGGCATTTCACGAAAAGATGACACCCTGCCGCAGCGATTTTTAACCGAAGGTAGAAACTGCGATCCAAAGCAGCGCACGGTACCATTGGATGAATTGCTGGACAGCTATTACAAAGCACGTGGTTTTGACAGCAATGGCATACCAAAAGATCGAACGTTAAAGCGATTAAAAATTGAAAAAAAATAATGAGGTGACACCATGATTTCATATAATTTCACTTTTTTAAGTCATCCAAAAATTTGCTCAGGACTTAAAGCGCTTGAGCATATCCCATTTGAATTAGAATCACTCAACGCCCGCAAACCTCTTGTAATCACATCACCACGCTGGGCTAAAAAAGGATTGGATAAAACATTAGTGAAAGCATTATACGATAGCAACATAACTATAGGTGCACTCTTTACCAATGCCCCTCACTATCCAAGTTTGACTATAATCAATGAGCTATCCAAACTATATAGAGATAGAGGCTGCGATTCAATCATTGCACTTGGTTCAGGTGGTATCACTCAAATAGCAAAAGCTGTGAATATGGTTGTATCACTGAAAGCTGATATTTTACAATGCACTGAAATTACCATATCATCACCCCTTAAGCCTTTGATATGTGTTCCTACTGCAGATTGCGAAGGCGGTGAAATGGCATCTGTTGCATATTATGAGCGTTTTGAAAAGCAATCTGATTTCCTCTATCCTGATGTCATTGTTATTGATTCACGAATTACCCGCCACGCAACTAAGGAAGAAGTAGCCAACTGTGCGCTCACATCACTTGCACACGCAATTGAAGCATGCGGCATTGAAACACCAAACCCCATTAACGACGCATACGCACACACTGCCCTACAATTTATTTATCAATACCTTCCAAAAGCTTTTAAAAGGACATGTAATAAGGATGCAAGTGTAGCCATTGTTAATGCAGCCGCTTGTGCTGATACTGCATTTTCAAATGCACCACAGGGAATTGTACATACACTAGCGCAGGCGATAGCTAGTGATACTAACCTTAAACCCGGAATTGTAATGGGTATACTTCTTCGCCATAGCCTTGCAGCCAAACTGCAAGCTAAAGGTGGAATTCGTCCAGAACTACTCCTTGCCCTTGCAGGAATTGATACCTACGCAAAAACTCCTGAAAAAGACAGGCAGAAAACTGCGTATGACTATCTCATTACATGTATCAATGTTACAAAAGAGTTTGTTCCTTCCACATTAAAAGAACTTAAAATTCCTCATTACAAACTCAAAGAATATGCCCTGCTTGCTTCTGCAAAGAATAGGCAGTTTAAAGAAAGTGCATATTTTGCATTACTGGAAAAATCCTGGGAAGGTAAATAAATTTATTCAAAGGAGCAATACTATGAACCTTTTAAATTATCCTGAAATTAAACCTAAAAAGAAATTCATTAAGCGCATATACATTGCTGTGATGCTGTGGGTAGTGGGCAGAGCCATTCAGGCTGCTGCAAAGGTTGATAAAGAGGTAAAGGAAGAATTTGAGAAATTAAAAGATAATTTTTTATTAAAAATGTGGATATGGCCACATGGTCCTGCAATGTATGTAGGTAAAACAAAAGATGGAAAAGTTAAATACTTAGGATGGAAAGACAAAGGTTACAAACCCACTTTAACTATGACTATAAAAAGTGTTGAGGCAGCAATGCTTCTGTTTACATTTCAGGAGGCGACAGCAATCGCAACAACTCGCAACAGATTAGTTGTAGATGGTGATTTACCCGATGCATGTGCTCTGGTAAGGATTTTGAATATCGTGGAAGTATACCTGCTTCCAAAAATTATTGCCAAGCTGGCTGTGAAACGATATCCAAAATGGTCGCAGATGAATCCTTTCCGAAAACATTTTGGTAGAATATTAATTTATGTTCGTGCATTTACATTCTAATAATTGAAACGAGGTGCAATTATGCAATTACCAGCATATTATGAATTCTGTAACAGAGTTAAAACAATAGTTGGCCACAAGGCCCTGGAACAAATACCACAAAGTTTAAAAGCAATCAATGCACAAAGACCAATGATAATTACTGATAAAGGTGTTGAACAAGCCGGATTAATAAAAATTGTACTGGCAGCAATGCAAAAATCAAAATTAAAAGCTACTGCACTGTTTGACAACGTTCCACCTGACTCAGATGTAAAAGTGGTCAATGAAGTTGCAAAAATTTACAGGTCTAAAAAATGCGACTCCATAATTGCAGTAGGTGGTGGTTCAGTACTTGATACCGCCAAAGGTGTTAATATCATTGTATCCGAAAATGCAGCAGATTTAATGCTATTTGCCGGTTATGGAAACGTTAAACGCAAGTTACGACCCCTTGTTGCTGTACCAACTACTGCAGGGACAGGCTCAGAGGTTACGTCAGTTGCTGTAATTGCCAATCATGAAAAGAATATCAAAATGGCATTTGGTTCCCTTTTTCTTTTGCCAGATATAGCAATTATTGACTCACGTATGACCAAAACACTGCCACCGGCAATTACCGCATTTACTGGAATGGATGCTCTCACCCACGCTGTGGAAGCATACTTCTGCTTAGCAAAAAATCCACTCAGCGACACCACCGCTTTAGCTGCTATTCAGCTAATAGCTCAGAATTTAGTCAATGTGGTTAAAAAGCCTTCAGATCTTGACGGCAGACTTGCACTGGCACTTGCTTCCAACCTGGCTGGAATGGCATTTTCCAATTCAATGGTTGGCATGGTTCATAACATAGGGCATGCTATTGGTGGTGTATGTGGTGTTCCACATGGCGTATGTATGAATATTCTCCTGCCCTATGGTCTTGAATATAATATGCATAAAGCTTCACAGTATATTGGTGAATTGTTGTATCCTCTTGCTGGTGAAGATGTGTATAATAAAACACCTAAGAAGGATAGGCCATTAAAGACAGTAGAATACATCCGTAAACTCATACAGGATTTACACGACGCAACTGATGGCAAACACCCTCGCTTCCTTAAAGAAGTATACGATAGAAATGGCAATCCGATGATTCCAAAAGAAAAACTTCCTGATATTGCTAAAACAGCCATGAGCGACCCTGCTCAATTCTATAATCCCGAGGACCTTGATTATAATGATTATATAATGGTCCTTGAGGCAGCATGGGAAGGAATTCCGCTTGACAGGAAGAAAATTAAAAAGGGTTAATGGTATAATTATGGGGCTGTCTACACAAGTTTCATTGAAGTAATAAGAAAGGAATTTATTGGCGCTTATTGTGGTAATTATACCACAGAATGTGATAAAACAGTATCAAAATAAGCGCAATATACAATTACGTTTTTATAAAATTCAACTTTATCAATTGTGACGGCAGCCCCTTAGTTTCTAAAATATAAAAGGATTGTGTGTTTATGAAGGTAGAATCTCTTCCCATGGACTCAACTATAAAAAAGTTTACTTATCATTTTATCATTCGCACTGAAGGAATTAGTTATTTTATTATTGTACCAATATTAATTCTCTTTTTAACAACAAATGTAAGCTTTTCACCCAACCAGATTACATTCTTTATTATTTGTGTTTTATTTGCTTTCCCCATTTCATTTATTACCACTCAGATAAATAATATCATTGTCACAAAACCGGTACAAAAATATTTTAACGCATTAATTAAAGGGGAAAATGTTTCCGATGAATTGTATTCTACTGCTTTTACAAGATTTTTAAACCTTCCGTATCTGCACAGCATTGGTGCTTTTTTCAGATGGGTGGTAGGATTATCAATGTTTACCGTTCCTATAACATTATCTCATCAATTTTCAACAACACAAATTTTTATAAGCTGGATGAGCATACTGATATGTGCACCGTCAGGGACTGTACTATATTTTCTGTTAACCGAAATATTTATTCAGGAAATTTATAACAAAGGAGTCTTCCCAAAAATCCCTCCTGGCTTTATATTTCATAATACAATGAGTATCACAAAAAAATTAATGATTTCAATTACAGTTATTGTTTTCACACCTTTCTTTATAATGGTTGCATTTATGGCAGCCATTATCGACCAGGGGGCTATGAATATAATATCCTCATGGTGGAAGCTTGTTATCTTTGGAACTATCGGTTTACTATTTTCATTATTCCTTGCTAAATTACTGGCAAAATCCCTCATTATGAAAACCAACATCATTAAAGAATTTTTAGGTACAGTGGGCCAAGGACAATTAGCTGTATATACAAAGAAAATAGCAGTGTCGGATGAGCTTGCAGAAATTAATATTGCTGTATATGATATGAAAGAAAACTTGCGTAAAATGGTTGAACTTATACGCTTGAGTTCTCTAGAGCTTAAAGAAACCAGCAATAATATGAAAATATCTTCCACTAAGTTTTCCGAAGCATCCCGCGACCTGACTGCCATCATCGAAGAAACAAGCTCAGCATATGAAGAGATGTCATCATCCTTTGAGATGATAGTAAATACAATTAAATTACAGTTTGAACAGGCAAATACAGTAAATAAAGAAATAGCTGCTATTAACACTTCAGGCTTTAACTTAACACAACAGGTAGACTCATTAACTGGTACTTTTAATGAAGCTATTAATGGCGTAGAAAAAGGCAAAGAAACAATCCAGCGCTCTGTGAGTGCTATAACTGATATTTCTCAGTATCTTGAAACAGTTGAGACAACAGTCTCCACAATTAATGATGTAGCAGATCAAATAAACTTACTTGCACTCAATGCTGCCATTGAAGCAGCCCGCGCAGGTGAGCACGGAAGAGGTTTTGCGGTAGTTGCTGATGAAGTAAATAAATTGGCTGATCAAACAGCATCTCTTGTAAAGGGAATTCAAACTACAATTGAACAATATTCAACTAAAATTAAAAATGAAATAAAATTTATTAGCGAAACGGCACAGGTATTTGAATTAGTCCGCGATAAAATGCTCACAACACAAAATGTGCTCAACACTACTCACCAGTTTACAAGAGAACTTACAGCTCAAAACAAGAGCATTTTGGAAAATATTGAAAAGTTAGTACATCTTTCCAATGAGATATTTAATACTTCAAATGAGCAGCAGATTACCATTGATGAACTAACAAAAGCAATTAATTCAATAAATGAAGTAGCTACACATACTGCAGAAGAATCATTTGCAATACAATCGCTATCCGAAAAACTAGAAGAAAATGCAAAACGGCTGCTGGAAAATATTGAATACTTCAAAATATCTGTTGATCAAATAGATTAAATTACACCAATGCAGCCTGATATCAGTATTTAATTAAAGATATTTTTTAAAATGTAACTCATTAAAGTGGACATAATGCGTGAAAAAAATAACATCATACTCAAGCCTGAATAGATAGAAGTGCAATTTTGGAAACTAATGAATTAAAATTTTTAAAAATAATGCAATTTTATTTGACGTTTTTCATGTAATTTAGTATTTTATAAAATAATAATATATGGTATTTTCTTTAAAATTTAAGAGATAGTGACACCAAACTATGGCTAAGAATTTAAACGTTATTGAAGCAATTAATGTACGTTATAGTAAACTTGCAACCACAAGTTGTTGCCTTTCATGTGGTGGTGCATTAAATCACGCTAATCCACAATGTGGCGAAGTGTGTGTTGATTTGGGTAGCGGTCGAGGAACTGATGTTTTACGCATGGCTGATGCAGTAGGTAAAACTGGGTTTGTGTATGGCATTGACATCTCTGATGGCATGATATCCACTTCACAGGAGCTATCGAACAAATTTGGATATACTAATGTTGCATTTATTCAATCTGACCTTGCAACCATTCCTCTTGCTGATAATACTGCCGACCTGATTATTTCAAACTGCACAATAAATCATGCTCAGGATAAGCAAAAGGTATTTAATGAAATTTACCGTATTCTTAAACCCGGCGGCAGGTGCATCATTAGTGATATTTATTCTATTGGACAGGTTCCGGATGAATATAAGAATGACCCTGATGCTGTTGCTGAGTGCTGGGCTGGAGCCATTCCTAAAGATGAATATGTGGCCATCATAGCAAATGCAGGGTTCAGTGATATTGAGATTCTTGAAGAAAGTACACCTTACCAAAAAGGTAAAATTCACGTTGCAAGTTTTACGTATAGGATTATAAAAAAATAATCCAGTTAATTTACTATATGAGGTGTTTACATGAAGTCACTTGTTGCACAAAAGGATAACTCTGTGACCATAGCACAGTGTTGTGCAAAAATCTCACCAATCGTTGCAGGTTGCCACGATTAATCTATGCAACCACCTGTTATTGGTAGCACCAGTAACAGGTGGGACAACTTTACAAACAAGGTATAACTATGCGCTTATCACACTACACAATTATCAGCAAGCTGTATGATGGAGACAACTATTGCATACTAAATCCGTTAACAAAACAGGCCGACATCATTACCGGCTTGGAAATGGAGCAGATCATTTCTGGTACCTTTGACCAAAAGCTTCTTAAACAAAAGGGCTATGTTCTAACAGAGGATGAGGAAAAGCTGCTTTACCGCAGTGCGTATTTGGATTTTTTAGATATGCGCGACAACTCAGAGGTGCAGATCTTTTTTGTACCCTGGTATGCATGCAATTTTGCCTGTTCTTATTGCTATCAATCAGGATATGAGCACGCATCTGGCTTGCTATCAAAAGAAGTTATTGATGCTTTTTATGGCTATATTACCACACAAATACAAAAACCAAAATATATTACTCTTTTTGGCGGTGAACCATTACTTGAATCATCACATGCAAAGGAATTAATTTCCTACTTTATTGAAAAAGCTAATAATTACGGATTGTCATTGGCGATAGTTACCAATGGATATACCCTCAGTTCATATATTGCTACTCTTAAAAAAGCATCAATCCGCGAAATTCAAGTAACACTTGATGGAACTGAAGAAGTGCACAACGCACGCAGGTATACACACACAAAAGCACCAACATTTGAGGCGATAGTAACCGGAATAGATGTTGCGTTGTCAGAAAATATCCCCATTAACTTACGAGTTGTTGTTGATGCCCAAAACATAAACAATCTTCCAAAGCTTGCCCAATTTGCCATTGATAGAGGATGGACAAAGAATCCATTATTTAAAACACAAATTGGCAGAAATTATGAACTTCACTCTTGTCAGGCAGACAACGCAAAACTTTTTGACAGAGCATCCCTCTATGAAAAAATATATGCACTGATTATACAACACCCCTATATTTTGCAATTCCATAGACCTGCATTTTCAATAAGCAAATTCTTATTTGAAAATGGCACTATGCCACATCCTCTGTTTGATGCATGTCCAGGGTGCAAAACCGAATGGGCTTTTGATTACACCGGCACAATATACCCATGTACTGCAATGGTGGGCAAAAAAGGTGAAGACGTTGGTACATTTTATCCTGAAATTTCACTGAATCACGATTATATAAAAGAATGGCAGAACCGCGATATTACCACAATAGAACAGTGCAAGCAATGCGAAAAAAGCTTACTGTGCGGTGGTGGCTGCGCTGCACTTGCCAAAAATAAAACAGGTCAAATACTTAGCCCTGATTGCAGGCCACAAGATCAATTGCTGTCAATGGGCATTTCACTGTATTTTGAAAAAGGCATTACACACGATGGCTATTCTCATACATCAAGTTGTAATTGCTTACGCTAACATCATTATTATTACTATAAGGAGAACACAATGAGTGGAAGAATTAAGTATATCAATGCATCACAATATGAAGAAGTAGTATTAAAGGGTAACAGTGTTATTGTAGATTTTTATTCTACAGAATGCCCGCCATGTGAAGCGCTGGCAGCAAAATTTGAGCCACTCAGCGAAATTTTTGGCAACGACATAACATTTATAAAAATATTTAGACAGGAAAACCGCCAATTAGCTCAATCCTTAGGGATACTGTCATCCCCTACTGTATTATTTTACAAAAATGGTTTGGAAGTAGGCACACGTCTGTCGGGGAGCATAAAACGCTCTGAACTTTTAGACAATATAAAGCTATTATTACCTGAAAGCAGGTTTAATCAGTTACTATCGCACATACAACCCGTCACCACTTATACTGATATTCTTATTCTGGGAGCTGGTCCTGCCGGTTTAACTGCAGGTATTTATGCTGCGCAGGCTAAATTAAAAACTATCATCGTGGACACTCAACTTCCTGGAGGACAGGTGCAGACTACGCATATGGTTTCCAACTATCCTGGTTTTGCCAAACCCATCGAAGGATTTATGCTAATGCATTACATGAGTGAGCAGGCTAAAGAAGCAGGGTGCCAATATAGAGTTGCTGTTGACGTTACTAGCATAAACCTTAAAGAGAAATATATCATAGTAGACGGGATTGAAACAATATACGCAAAAAAGATAATTCTTGCCACAGGGTGCAGCTATCGCCAACTCAATGTTCCCGGCGAAGTAGAATACAAGGGCAAAGGCATTTCGTACTGTGCAACATGTGATGCAAAATATTATCAGGACAAGCATGTAGTTGTGATTGGTGGCGGGAATTCAGCTATTGAAGAGTCACTGTTCATTGCCAAATTTGCACGTGCCATAACAATAGTACATCAATTTGATAAACTGCAGGCAAATAAGGAAGCACAGGAAAAAGCATTTGCCAATGAAAAAATATCATTTATGTTTTCCCATGAACCACGGGCATTCATAAAAAATGCTGATGACAGTATGACAGTTGAAGTTGAAAATGTGAAAACCGGAAATCGTTCAACAATACTATGTGATGGCGTTTTCATTTTTGCAGGAATGAAACCCAATATTATACATGATGACCTGGAAAATATAAATGGATACCTGATAACTGATGAATATATGCACACATCAATTCCCGATGTATTTGCTGCAGGAGATATTCGTTATAAACCATACAGACAGATTACAACTGCTGTATCTGACGGAACCGTTGCTGCAATCACCGCGGTTAAGGAACTAGAAGAAGCCACAGTTGTAGCTAAGTAATTACTTTACAGGCTTTACCACCTGGTAGAGCCTGTCTTCAAAAACCTTGTTGTTAAAAGTTTCATTTTCAAAATCATCCGGGAAAAGATATAAAATTAAGATCCACTCACCTTTCACAATATCTACCTTAACTGGCATGGCATATACTTTTATATAGTCTTCGGTTGCGGTTATTTTTACTCTAACTCTTTCACCTTTGGGAATTTTATTGTCGCCACGAGTTGCGTCCTGTAACAGAATATACTCACCTTGATAATTTTTAAGGTTGCGTTGTTGTTCCTTAGTAATAAAACTAGAGCAGTTAAATAGAGTTGTGATAATTAACATCAATAATAAAAGAGATAGTGCTTTTTTATATAAAATTGTATTCAACGTATTTGTATATGAAACGACCATTATTCCCTCCTGAAAAATAAAATTTCGATAGGTCATTCTGAGGCACACAGTGCAAAAGAATCTTATGTTTAAATATTTAGATTCTTCGCTTCGCTCAGAATGACAAAAATAAATACTCTGATCGATTAAATAAATATTCAAAATAGCTAAAAAAATCAAAACGACACTACAATAATATTTTCATTACTTGTAACTATAAACACATAACATGGACATGTTTCAAAAAAAGAATCTCAAAAATATTATTTTGAATAGGCAAAGTTTACATACAAACTTGTTGCTTTAAAGCAAAATTTTTACCTGTTGCAAAGTAACAAGTGCATACAACCCACTTTATATTAATAACACAATAGTGTAAAATCATAGATAGCATTCTATCTACCATGTTTTATTCATTAAAAATTGTCAACAATGTATAATAGCAATATACTAAAAATATATTGCATATATTGTGGAAAGAATTAGTGTATACACATACCAAAGTTAATGAGGATTTTGTATGTATATTGATTCACACGCTCACTTTGATCTTTGCGCTGAAGATCATTCAACAACTGCAGATGCTATTGTTGTTTTTATGGATGAATATAACGTGGGGGCTGCTGTCCATGTTGTAATTGATATGCATGGATTACAGTGGGGTATTGATTTTGCCAGCAAATATAATACTATCTATCTTGCGTTGGGAATACACCCGTCTTCACCTGCTGATAGCTTTGCATTGAATAAAATTTCCGAAGCTGTTGAACACGGCATAAAAATAATGCCCCAAAAAATTTTAGGCATTGGTGAAACTGGACTTGATTACTACCGCATGCGCCAGCCAAAAAAAATGCAGCAGGAATCTTTTCATGCGCAGATACAGCTTGCAAAAAAATACAATCTTCCTGTTATTGTGCATTCGCGTGATGCCATGGAAGATACGTATGCAATACTCAAAGAATATACCCCACTTGTAGGCATTATCCATTGCTTTTCTGGTGATCATGCCGATGCAAAAAAATTTATCGACTTAGGATTTTACATTTCATTTGCTGGTAACGTAACATATAAAACCGCCACCACTCTTCAACAGGCTGCACAGTATGTCCCTCTTGATCGATTATTGCTTGAAACTGATGCTCCTTTTTTAACACCTGTACCCTTCAGAGGCAAACCCAATCACCCAGGGCTTGTTAGCTACACATATAATTTTGTTTCGTCACTTAAAAAAGTATCGCTTTCAAATTGTATTGACAATATTGCGCAAAACTTTTCCAATTTACTCAACACACACAAATTGGCCTTGTAATGGGTATAGAGGTTTTCACATCTGATTTTTTGGTGATAGGCAGCGGCATCGCAGGCCTCACATTTGCAATAAAAGCTTCTGACCTTGGAACTGTGTATATAGTCACAAAAAAGAAAGATTTTGATTCAAATACCAACTATGCACAGGGCGGCATCGCATCAGTATTTGACCCTCACGATTCTATTGAAGCCCATATCAATGATACATTAACTGCTGGTGCAGGATTATGCAATGAAAAGGCTGTACGAATATTGGCTGAAAGTGGTCCTGAGCGAGTAAAGGAACTCATGAGCTGGGGAGCGCACTTTAGCACACGGCAAAATCCCAATGGTTCGGTTACACTTGATCTTGGACGAGAGGGAGGACATTCTTATAATAGAATAGTTCATGCCAAAGACCTCACCGGACAAGAAATTGAACGGGCACTGCTTGATGAAATTGCACGAAGAAAAAATATACGCATATTTGAAAACCATACCGCTGTTGACTTGCTCACACAACATCAGCTAAGATTAACTGGCAAATTTGTAAATTCCTACAACAACATCACTTGCTACGGTGCATATATCCTTGATAACACTACAGGAGTAGTTCACATTTTTTCTGCCCCCTATACGCTGCTAGCCACTGGCGGCATAGGGCAGATATATTTGCACACTACCAATCCTGACATTGCTACAGGAGATGGCATTGCAATGGCATACCGCGCAGGGGCACTTATTGCCGATATGGAATTTATTCAGTTTCATCCCACAGCATTATATCAACACGGGAAAAAAGATCGGGCATTCCTTATTAGTGAAGCTGTCAGAGGTGAAGGTGCAATTCTTTACAATAGCCGTGGTGAACGCTTCATGGAAAAGGTGCATCCTTTGAAGGAATTAGCACCACGTGATATAGTTGCCAGAGCTATCGACATGGAATTAAAGCGCCTTGGAGATCAGTGCGTATACCTTGACATATCATTCAAAGATAAGGACTTTCTGCTATCCCGTTTCCCTACAATTTATAATTATTGCATGCAAGCTGGCATTGACATAAGCAAAGAGCCTATTCCAGTTGTACCGGCTGCACACTATCTGTGTGGTGGGATAGTATCCGATTTAAATGGCCGAACGTCGATCAACAATTTGTTTGTATCAGGTGAATCCGCATGTACCGGTGTGCACGGTGCCAACAGGCTTGCCAGTAATTCCTTGTTGGAAGGAATTGTATTTTCTCACAGAGCCTTCTGTCACATAAAAGATATCTTTACACCACAGCAAATAGATTCATTACCACAATTTCCACAGTGGGATAAAAAAGGTACCTTTGACTTAGAAGAATGGATTTTAATTCAGCATAATATTGAAGATGTCAAGCGCGTGATGTGGGATTATGTTGGCATTGTACGCTCTAACCTAAGGTTGGAGCGCGCCTTACGTCGCATTACACTTCTGGAAGAAGAAATTCAGGATTACTATAGAAGGAGTACTCTGACTTCACGTCTTGTTGAATTACGTAATTTAGTCACCACTGCCAAGCTTGTTGTTCAGAGTGCTGTGCTTCGCAAAGAAAGCCGTGGGCTCCATTATAATACTAATTATCCCACGCAGGATGAATCATTACGCGGAAGTTTTATTATTGCATCGCAGCAAGAACCCGTATTTATGAAAATTTCAGAAATTTCGTTTTCATGACTATAAAAGTATTGTAGTGCAGTGTTGCACAATAATGCTTTTGGCAGAGTAATTCTCAACTATTTAAACACAACTACATCCGGCGCCTTACCGGAGCTAATATTAGTAAACAATTTTTTTGGAGGATTTGATAATGGCTAAGCGATTAATCCTTCATGGTATTGTACAAGGAGTGTTTTGCCGCTACTATTGCAGCGAAACGGCAAAACGGTTAGGACTTCATGGCAGTGCAAGCAACCTTGCTGATGGTACTGTTGAAGTTCTTCTGGACACAGATAATGACACTATTGTTGAGTCGTTTATACAGGCACTAAAAACCAATCCCTACGGCATCCGGTTCTATGGATCTATCAGAAAAGTTGATACTTATGATTACAATGGAACCATTGGCGGTGACTATCGCTTTTAATTTTATTTTATCTTTTTTGGACGTGGCACCTTCATAGTGCGGGTATACACTGTTTCAAAATGTTCTGAAATCTGTGTAAAGTTCATCTCAAGGATTGCATACAAGGGAGTATTTTTAATCTTAGAGTAATAGTGCGATAGCTCATCTTTAAACTGGTTGTTGAAATGCTCTTTTGAAAATCCATGCGAAAATTTATATGCACCCATCCTGCGTACATCACCGTTAAAATCCGGGTTAATGTGATACAGTTCATGAAATGCTACATTGAGTTTTTCATACACTGGCAGATCAAAATATCGAGGTATATAAAAATATATTATATACAGAATCTCATGTCCATTATTCATTACTTTTGGGAATGCATACCAGTGGTTATTAAACTTCTTTACGCAAACGCCATTTTCAAAACGCAGAGGAACAACCTTTGCAAAGATCCCACCACCTGTGACTTTTTTATTATAGGCACTACATACAAGCACGCGGTTTAGATCAATATGCCAGAATAGGGATGTGGCCGTAATGATATCACTAAGAAGAAAAGTCATAAAATCGGAAAGGTTGATTGTGCTGTAAAGTATACTCATTGCTTTGATGCAAGTTCAATTAATTCTTTTGCATGCTTAATGCTTAAGTCTGTCACAATCTCACCGGCAAGCATGCGCGCCACTTCATTTACCTTTTCATCAGGCGATAGTTTTTCAACATAGGTTGTAGTGCGAGCATTTACCGACTTTTTCTGCACCATGTAGTGGTTGTCCGACATTGCTGCAATCTGCGGCAAATGAGTGATAACCAGCACCTGGCGCTGCTTTGCAAGAGCCTTCAGCTTTTTGCCAACAACCTCTGCAGTTTTACCGCCAATACCAGCATCAACCTCATCAAACACAAGCGAATCAACAATATCTGCGTCAAGAATACATTTTTTGAGTGCCAGCATGATTCGTGACATCTCGCCGCCACTGGCAACTTTACGCAGTTGCCGCAAGTCTTCACCTTCATTGGCTGACAGCAAAAACTCAACCCTGTCAAGTCCATGGGGATATAAAATATACCGCTTATTATTTGCTTCTATCTCACCTTCAGGGCTTATCTCACGCTTAATGGATACCCTGAACACCGTACCCTGCATGCCAAGATCTGCCAACTCCTGCGTAACCATCTGTTCCAATTTTTTTGCTGACTCAAGACGCTTTTCTGAAAGCTGCAAAGCAAGTTCACGTGCCTGCTTCAAGGTTATCTGGTATTCCTGCTGCAGCTTATCCAGCGCTTCTTCAGTTGAAGTGATTGTTGCAAGTTCCCTTTTTGCATTCTGTGCATACGCAATAACATCCTGAATACTGTCACCATATTTCTTCTTTAAACTTGATATGAGCGCCAGTCTCTCTTCAACCTGATTTATGCGCTCAGGGGAAAAATCAATAGAACGCGAATAATCTCTAAGTGTGGCATGTGCATCTTCTAGCGAATAATATGCTTCTCTGACGGTTTCAAGTACACTCGACAAATTTGGGTCGTAATTTGCCATGTGTCCCAGACTCATCTCTATTTTCTTTAAGCTCTGGACAACACCACGGTCACCCTGCATCAGCTCCTGTACAGTATTTAATTCATTAAAGAGCTTCTCTGCATTGCTCAAAAGATTAGACTCGTTTTTCAACGCTTCTTCTTCATTTGGCTGTAAGTTTGCCTGCTCAATCTCACCAATTGCATGTGTCAAATAATCAATGCGTCGGGCTTTTTCACGTTCGTCAATCTGAAGCGACTGGATTTTTTCTTTAATCTCTTGCAGTTGTTTGTGCAGCTGCGACATTTTTTGCACCAGTGGCTGCAACCTGCCAAAATTATCTAAAAGCTCTCTGTGTTTTGCAACCTGTATAATATTCTGATGCTCATTCTGCCCATGTATGTCTACCAGGTAGTCAGCAATCTCCTTTAGCTTAGACAACGGTATCTGCACGGAATTTGCAAAACACCTGCCTTTCCCATTGGAATAAATTTCTCGACGCAGTATAAGGGTGTTATCATCATTATCAATGCCCGATAGCTCCAGTATGTGCTGCACCTGTGGCAGATTACTTATATCAAAAATGCCTTCAAGCACTGCTCTGTCATAGCCTGAGCGAATCATATCAGTTGACATTTTTTCACCCAGCACTCCGGAAAGCGCATCTATAAGAATTGATTTACCTGCACCAGTTTCACCAGTGAGGATGTTCAACCCTTTCCCAAATGTTACCGATAGCTCATCAATAAGAATAAAATTTTTTATTCTAAGTTCTACTAACATACATCATTCTGCCTGACTGTTTGCTCCCCACCCTAATTTCTGTCGCAATACATCAAAATACCGCCGTGACGGGTGATTTATAATGTGAATCACATATGATGAACGGGAAAAATGTACAACGTCCGTTTCCTGCAAAGCAATAGCTTCCTGACCATCAACTGTCAATAACAAATTTTCTATAGTAGTAACAACACTGGCCGACAATACCATTGAATCGGGGACTATCATGGGGCGAATGGCAAGCGTGTGCGGACAGATTGGATTTACTATAAATACTGATTCATCTTCAGGCAATACAATGGGGCCACCAGCAGAAAGCGAATACGCAGTTGACCCTGTAGCTGTTGCAATAATAAGGCCATCACCTGAATAACACGTAACAAATTCATCATTGAGTTCAAGCCGTATACGGATAGGCCTTGAAAATGACCCTTTGGTAATGACAGCATCGTTGAGATAATCCACAGCCGCGTAGTGTTCACCGTCACGGATAATATTGGCTTTCAGCATTTTCCTTTCTGAAAAGGTAAAATTACCTTTCACAATTTCATCAAAATAATCAAGTGCTTCCTGGGGCAAAAATTCAGTTAAAAAGCCCAACCTACCACGATTAACACCTAGAATAGGAATGTTTGCTGCTGCAAATATTCTGGCAGTACGTATAAATGTACCGTCACCACCTATTGCAACAGCAATATCAACGCTGGTATATGCATCATGCTTTACAATTAATGAAGAAAATTCCTTTTGTAATATTGGATAATCAGGCAAAAGAACTTGTATACCTTTTGCATGTGCTTTTTTTACCAATGCATGTATAATTTTAATAGACCCTTCATCTTCAGGGTGCAGGTTTATTGCTATTTTTTGCATTGTCTTCCTTTAATGGTTTTAGTATAAAAATGGAAAATATTTTTTTAATAGTTTCAAAAGTTTGCTCAATAAAAGAATATATACCAGTTAAGATTTATGTCAATTAAAATATACCGCATCATATATTATTGATTTTAGATAACACAGCTCATGATCAGTAATAAAAAAAGTAAGATGTAAATTACAACTAAATAGAATTAGGTATCGTCCCATACAGTGTGTAAAAGAGGCGCGAACAAAGCATTGTACTACTACAAGAATAATAAAAATGGAGCATCCTTTAACAACAAGACTGTTATATAATATTAATCCAATTGTAAACTAAAATTCCACCTGATGTACAATCAATATATACATTCAACGTTAATGTAAATTCACTTATCGAAAATAAAAGCAATATTAATAAATTTTAATAATATCGCTACAGTTGATTTAAAATAATTTAAATAAAATATCTCATCTTACCTATTTTAAAACAAATAGATTTTATGTTGTAATTAATTAATATGTGATAGAAAACCAAATACTAATTAGGCTTTATGATCATCAGAATGCTCTCCGTAAGGCTTTTGGCGGTGGTCCCCAGTAGAATTTGAGGCAATGTATGCCTTTTTCTCTGTAAAAATCAAATGTATACGACCTATTTTCGTAATAACTGAGTAAATTATTAGGATAGTTATCGGTATTAATTTCTTTAAGACGCTTCTGAAAATACAGAAAAAATTCATCCAGCACATTTTCAGTACAAAACTCAATCACATGTGCAAGAGACATCTTCCATAGCTTCTTCACATCCAGAAAAAACTCATATTCGGACTGATACAACACTAAATGCACTC